>NZ_CEYXRG010000004.1:46121-240974 GCF_982940295.1 Leisingera sp. | reverse complement strand
ACTTCTCTTTCCGCACCCACGCCAACGGCGTGCCGATTGCCAACCGGCTGGAGCCGGGCAAACGGCCGCGCTCCTCCATGGCGCCCACAATTCTGCTGCGCGAGGGCAAGCCGGTGCTGGCCATCGGCTCCCCCGGCGGCAGCCGCATCATCGGCTATGTGGCGAAATCCATTGTCGCCTGGGCCGATTGGGGGCTGAACATCCAGGAGGCGCTGGCGCTGCCGCATCTGGTCAACCGCTTCGGCACCTATGATCTGGAGGCGGGCACCAGCGCCGAAGACCTGGGCGAGGCGCTGACCGGGATGGGGTATGAGGTGAACGCCCGCGACCTGACCTCCGGCCTGCACGCGATTGAGATCGGCGAGGGGCTGAAAGGCGCTGCTGATCCCCGCCGCGAAGGGATTGCCTTGGGCGGATAATGCTATTCGGTCCGGCGGCAGCGCCGGTCCGCCGCTCCTCTACCGGCTACTGGGTATTGCCGCCCCGCAACTTGGGGGCGTAGGTTAACAGGTGAATGTTCCGGGCGTCAGGCCCATTTCCCGGGGGGAACCGATCATGGTGCAAGCCACATCACTGCCGCGCAACGAGGCCGGGATCGCCGCCGCCATCGAGACGCTGACCCAGCAGTTCGGAGACCGGCTGCAGACGGGCCAGTCGATCCGCGAGCAGCACGGCCACACCACCACCTGGATTACCAATCAGGCGCCCGATGCGGTGATCTTCCCGGAGACCGCCGGGGAGGTCTCTGAGATCGTCAAGGTCTGCGCCGAATACGGCGTGCCGGTCATTCCCTTCGGCACCGGCACCTCGCTGGAGGGGCATGTGAACGCGCCCGCCGGCGGCATCTGCATCGACCTGATGCGGATGGACAAGATCATCGCAGTGCATCCCGAGGATCTGGATGTGGTGGTGCAGCCCGGCGTCACCCGCGAGCAGCTCAACACTTACCTGCGCGACCAGGGTCTGTTCTTCCCGATCGACCCCGGCGCCAATGCCTCGCTGGGCGGCATGGCGGCGACGCGGGCGTCGGGCACCAATGCGGTGCGCTATGGCACCATGAAGGACAATGTGCTCAGCTTGGAGGCGGTGATGGCCGACGGCGGCGTTATCCGCACCGCGCAGCGGGCCAAGAAATCCTCGGCGGGATATGACCTCACCCGCCTTCTGGTGGGGTCCGAAGGCACCCTGGGCCTGATCACAGAACTGACCCTGAAACTGCAGGGCATCCCGGAGGCGATCCGCTCGGCCCGCTGCTCTTTCCGCTCCGTCGACGATGCCTGCCGCGCGGTGATGATGACGATCCAGTACGGCATCCCCGTCGCCCGCATCGAGCTGCTGGACGCGCTCAGCGTGCGCGCCGCCAACGCCTATTCCGGACTCGACCTGCCGGAGACACCCCTGCTGCTGCTGGAATTCCATGGCTCGGACGCGGGCGTGGTGGAGCAATCCGACATGTTCGCCTCCATCGCCGAGGAATTCGGCGGTTTTGACATCGCCGCGACGTCCACCGCCGAAGAGCGCAGCAAGCTGTGGCAGGCGCGCCATGACATGTACTGGGCCTGCCTGCAGCTGCGCCCCTCTGCCAAGGGAATCTCCACCGATGTCTGCGTGCCGATCTCCAAGCTGGCGGAATGCGTTTCCGCGGCACGGGAAAAGGCCGAAGGCATGGGGCTGCTCGCACCGATGGTCGGCCATGTGGGCGACGGCAACTTCCACGCGCTTTTGCTCATCGACATGGACAGCGATGCGGAGCGGCAGAAGGCGGACGAATACATCGGCTGGCTCAACGAGATGGCGATTGCGATGGACGGCACCTGCACCGGCGAGCACGGCATCGGCCAGGGCAAGCGCCCCTATCTGCAGCAGGAACTGGGCGAGGCAACCCGTTACATGGCGGCGATCAAGGCAGCGCTGGACCCGGATAACATCCTGAACCCGGGCAAGATACTGGAGATGTGAGCTGCGGGCGCCCGCCAGCGGTCCGGGCTGGGCCGGCGGCGGGATTTGAGTATTTGGGGAAAGATGAAAGCGCAGGTCCAGTGCATTCATCTTTCCAAAAAATACTCACACCGCAGCGGCAGCGGCGATCACGCCGCTTTGGGGGTTGCACACCCGGCGCACGCCTGTCTCACCGCATCTTAAGCCCAGCCTGCCATGATGCCCCTGATCGCGGTCACCGCCGGGCCTGACACCCCCGGCATCCAGGAACAGGGCCCTTTGGCAAGGGCACGCAGAGACAACGTTCAGCGTGCGGGAGGAACCTCCCGTCCCGCCTCCGCCTCTTGGCGGCGCCGCCACTCTTAACAGCTGATGATCAGCTCTCAAGGATCAGCACAGCCAAACCGCAGCAGCAACCGGCAGGGCAGGGGCCCTGGCCGGGTGAACGCAGTTGCAGGAAACTCTTCCCCGAAAAGCCGGAATGCTGCCGCATTTCTGCGCCGGGTTCTGACTTGCAATGAAACCGAAGCATTCCTGCGGAACCGGAGAGCGGCATGGGACTGAGAAAAACGATGGGCATCCTGGTGTTCAGCACCCAGGCGGTGATCGGCTACGACTACTACATCCAGACCCGCGACGCGAACCTCAGCTGGGGCGATCTCAGCGCCACCGACTATGGCACCATCCTTCAGGAGCGGTTTGCCCGTGCCCGGGCCGAGGACGCAGCCCGCCTGGCCGGCGGCGGCGGCACGTCGATCTGGGGCGAGGCCGCCAGTTATGGCAAGCGGCTGTTCACAGGCGGCGAGCAGGTCGCAGAAGCGCAGAGCGGTGAAGAAGCGCCGCCGCCCGTCTGCATCCGCCGCGGCAATGTGGCGGACTGCTGACCGCGGTCCGGACGGCCTGAAGTGAGACCAGCAGGGGGCGCGAGCCCCCTTTTTGCTGCGCGGAAATCGCCATAGCGGTCAGAATCGCCGCCGGAATCCGGTATGCTGTGGCGCGCAAGGTCGGTTTTGGCTGTTTTTGCGTCGGCCTGATTTTGCGCGGATTTCAATGCGCGGGCATAACCACTGCCAAGAATCTCACAAAGCTGGAGAGCGGGAGAATGAAAACCCAAGTCAAAGCACTTGTTGTTGGCGGCGGCGCCGTCGGCACCTCGATTGCCTATCACCTGGCCAAAGCCGGCTGGGAAGACGTCATGCTGATCGAGCGTGACGAGCTGACCTCCGGCTCGACCTGGCACGCAGCCGGCCTGCTGCCGCTGTTCAACATGTCCTATGCGACCACCCACATCCACAAGTACTCGGTCGATTTCTACAAGACCCTGGAAGAGGAAACCGGCCTGAACGCAGGTTTCGCCGTTGTGGGCAACCTGCGCATGGCGCAGACCCAGGAGCGCATGGACGAATACATGCTCTATGCCTCCACCGCGGAAACCTGCGACGTGGACTATGAGTGGCTGACCCCGGATCAGATCAAGGAGCGCTGGCCGCTGATCGAGACCGGCGACCTGAAGGGCGCGATCTACCACACCGAGGACGGCTACATTAACCCGGCTGACGTGACCCAGGCGATGGCCAAGGGCGCCCGTCAGCGCGGCGTCGAGATCGTCCGCAAGATGCAGGCCGATGCCTTCCATTGGACCGGCACCCACTGGGAAGTCACCTGCACCAAGATGGTCGAGAAGGGCGGCAACCTGGTCCCTTCCGACGAGCAGGTAGTAATCACCGCCGAGCACGTCGTGACCGCCTCCGGCAACCACGCGCAGCGCACCGCCAAGATGCTGGGCATCAAGATGCCGGCAATCCCGGTCGAGCATACCTTCATCGTCATGGACAAGGACCCCGAGCTGGTCAAATGGCGTGAAGCGGGCAACCCCGAGCACCCCGTCGTGCGCGACGCCGACAATGAATCCTATGCCCGCGAAGAGCGCGGCGGCTGGATCCTGGGCATATACGAGCGCGGCGCGCCCGCACAGTTCGAGCACGGCGTGCCGGACAGCTTCCGCGCCGACCTGTTCCCGCTGGATCTGGACCGGATCGCCGAGCAGTACATGGCGATGGCAGAGCGTGTGCCCTCCTGTGCCGAATCCGGCCTGAAAGACGATTTCAACGGCCCGATCTGCTACACCCCTGACGGCAACCCGCTGGTCGGCCCGGCACCGGGCCTGCGCAACATGTGGCTGGCGGAAGGCTTCTCCTTCGGCATCACCGCCGCTGGCGGCACCGGCTACTACCTGGCGCAGATGATGGTCGACGGCGAGGCCGAGATCGACATGGCGTCGCTCGACCCGAAACGCTACTCCTCCAACTGGATGACCACCGAGTTCGCGGCCCGCAAGAACGAAGAGTGCTATGAGCACGTCTACATCCTGCACCACCCGGACGAAGAGCGCGAAGCCTGCCGTCCGCTGCGCACCGCGCCGGCATACGACCGCCAGAAGGCCCGCGGCGCACAGTTCGGCTGGGTCAACGGCTGGGAACGCCCGAACTACTACGGCCCCGTCGATGCACCGGCAAACTTCGACCATGACGCCCGCTCCTTCCGCCGCGGCGGCTGGTGGCAGTATGCCGTGGAAGAGGCGAAAGCCGTGCGCGAAGGTGTTGGCCTGATTGACGCGACCGCCTTCACCAAGCACGTTGTCAAAGGCCCCGGTGCCACCCAGTTCCTGGACTGGTTCACCTGCAACAAGCTGCCCAAGATCGGCCGCATCAACCTGACCTATGCGCTGACCGCATTCGGCACCACCCGCACCGAATACACCATCGTCCGCAACGGCGAGAACAACTACTACCTGGTCTCCGCCGGTGCCTGGTCCGAGTATGACGCCGACTTCCTGCGCAAGGCGGCCGAGGACAAGATGGACGAGTTCGGCTACATCGAGATCCAGGACGTGACCACCCAGTGGGGCGTCTTCGCCATCGCAGGCCCCAAGTCCCGCGACGTGCTGAAAGAGGTGATCGTCGACGCAGATCCGGAAACCGCACTGTCCAACAAGCGCTTCCCCTGGCTGTCGGCCAAGCAGATCGAACTGGGCATGTGCCCGGTCAATGCGATCCGCGTGGCCTACACCGGTGAGCTGGGCTGGGAACTGCATCACCCGATCGAGATGCAGAACTACCTGTTCGATCTGCTGGAGAAGGCGGGCGAGAAGCACGGCATGAAGCTGGTCGGCGCGCGCGCCCAGAACTGGCTGCGCCAGGAGAAATCCTACCGTGCCTTCGGCAACGAACTGGGCCGCGACGCGACTCCGCTGGAAGCCGACCTGCCGCGCTTTGTCGACCTGGAGAAGGACTTCCACGGCAAGGACAAGCTGGTCGAGACCGGCGTCCGCGTGAAGTGCTGCACCCTGCTGATCGACGGCCCCGAAGACGCCGATCCCTGGGGCCGCGAGGCGCTTTATGCCGAAGACGGCACCCGTGTGGGCCGTCTGACCTCCGGCGGCTACTCGGTGGCCTTCGAGAAATCCATCGGCATGGGCTATGTGAAGCCTGAGTTTGCGGTGGAAGGCACCAAGCTGCAGGTCAAGATCCAGGACAAGCTGTGGGACGCGGTCGTCACCTGCGACAGCCCCTATGATCCGAAGAACGAGACCATCCGCCAGAACGGCTAAGGCCTGACGGAAGAGACAGGGAAGCCCCGGCCAATGTGCCGGGGCTTTTTTGTTTTGGCGGCTGGAGCGCGAACTTTGCCTTGAACGAAGCCTTAGATTGACGTCAGCATCCACGCATGGATTATCCCCCCTGGCTCCCGCAGCCCGTAAACACGCATAAGGGCAGGCTGCTCGCCATCGCCCGCTGCATCCACGAAGTGCATTACCGGGAAGTGCAGCATTTGGTGAAGGGCCCCGTAATGGTCTTCGACAATTTGTGCGTTGGACCGCTGCAATTGGCTGCTGAGGTGCTGCACCGCTCCGGGTTTACTGAGTATTCGGACGAAATTCAGAGATTCAGCTCATTTGCCTGCGATCCTTCGGATTTTGAGACCGTCGCAAATGCCAGAGCAGCGCATAACCTCGACCCGGAATTCGTCAGGACGGCAGTCATTCATCTTAGCGAAGAAGGGTTTGGTGCAACAGAAGAAATAGACTGGCTTGCCGGAAAGCTCCGCGCGGAAGGCTGATCTGAAACTTTGCTCGACATCGCTTCATGCTGCTCGCCCGGCGGCTTGGCCTTGGTTCCGGGGGGAATGCGTGCTTTCGGCCTTCTGTTGACGCCGCCCGCCCGCCGCTGCACTGTCCCGGGCCTGAGATACCAAAGCAGGACATGCACGCAAGATGAGCGACGACTGGAACGATTACGCAGACGGCTGGGACGGCAACAGCGATGTCCGGAACTATGCCGACAAAGCATTTGCCGCGCTTGATGCCTTTGCCGGTATCACCGGCGGGGGCTGGAAGGACAAGCGGGTGCTCGACTTCGGCTGCGGCACCGGGCTTTTGAGCGGGAAGCTTGCGCCGCACGTGCAGGAGGTGGTGGCCGTTGACACCTCGGACCGGATGATCGCGGTGCTGCAGGACAAGGCGCTGCCCGGCGTGAGGGCGCTGCACGCGGATATTCTGGACAGCAGCACAAGGGAGGCTGGCGGTGGGCTCACCGGCTTTGATCTGATCTGCGCCTCGTCCGTCTGCGGGTTCCTGCCGGACTACAGCGGTGCCGTGGCAGTGCTGGCGGGGCTGCTGAAACGCGGCGGGTTGTTTGTGCAATGGGACTGGCTGGCCACGGATGATGGCGGCTCCGGGCTGACGGAGCAGCAGGTAGGAGACGCGCTCAGGGGCGCGGGCCTTGAGCCGGTCCGGATTGAACAGGCGTTTGCAATGGAGGCCGGCGGTCAACGGATGCCGGTGCTGATGGGCGCAGCCGTCTGCGCCGCGGGTTGAGCTTGCTGCGATAGCCTCTTTGCGCGGCTGGAAGGGCCGCGCGAAGACCTCCCGCCCGTCACCGTTCGGATATTTAATCCGAAGGTTCCCGTTGGGCCAGGCAGGCCGCCCCGCAGGCGCGGCCAGCCTGGCCCCGGTAGCCGCGCGCCCCCCCCGGCGCCACCGCTTCAAAGCGGCTTGCCCGCTTCCTCACCGGCACCCGCTGCAGCGGGTGGCCGCAGATGATGCTCAGGAATTTTCCCGGCTTTTCAGGAACTTTCTTCTCCTGCGCCCGTTCACCTAATGAACGAACCAGAAAAGGAGAATGCAACATGAAACGCCTCGCAACAATCGCCCTCGCCGCTGGCATGGCGGCTGCACCGGCTCTTGCAGAAACCCAGCTGGATACCAAGGATCTGATCCGCACCCGGGATATCACCGGCGGTGACATCTACACCCTGAACGGCCCGATGGACGAAGACACCTGGGGCAACTGGGAAGCAGATGGCGTCGGCCCGGACTGGAATGACATCGGCGAAATCGAAGACATCATCCTGGACCGTAACGGCCAGATGAAGGGCGTCGTGGCCGAAGTCGGCGGCTTCCTGGACGTGGGCGACAAGCACGTGATGATCCCGGTGGAAGACATGCGTCTGGCACCGGTCGATGACAAGCGCTACGTGATCGTCACCCGCTTCACCGAAGAGCAGCTGGAAGAGTTGCCGTCGGTCGATGAAGGCTGGTGGGACTAACAACAGCAGCATTTAAAAGAGGGGCCGTCCGGCCCCTCTTTTTCTGTTCGCAGATGCCGCCTTGGGCGAGCGGTTCAGTCTTCGGCCGTCTCAGCCAGCTCCATATGGCCCCAGCCGCGCGACAGCACCTTACGCAGGATCGGCTCGAAGAACTCCAAGGGCTTGGTCGGGTACTCCGGGTCAAAGGCGCACTGGTCGTATTTTTCGCAGAAATACCGGCAGTCCTCCCAATAGGGGCTGTCGCGGTACTTGTCCCGCGCGTTGCGGTCGCCGCCGAAATGGTGGTTGTAGTAAAAGCCCTGGAACACGCAGTGGTGTTTGAGGATCCAATAGGTCTTCTCGCTGACGTAGGGCTTCATCATCGCCGCCGACAGCTCGCCGTGGTTGTAGGGCGACAGGATATCGCCGGTGTCATGCACCAGGGCTGCCACGATGATCTCGTCCTCGGCGCCGTCCTCCCAGGCGCGGGTCGCGGCCTGCAGGCTGTGCTGGTAGCGGTTCACCGGGTAGGGGGTCCAATCCTCGTCCAGCGAGCGGATCGCGTCAAGGATCCGGTCGGGCAGGGCGGCGTTGTATTCTTCCTCGTATTTCTCCACCGCGGCCCAGTCTGCAGGCGTGGCTTCTTCGAAACTGGTCCAGGTTGGCTTGTGGCTTTTGTCCAGCATTGGCGCGGTCCTTTGGTTGATCTGCTGGCAGCGTAGCGGGTCTGCGGTGAGCAGGAAAACGAATTGATTTGCTCAGATTGATCGAGAATATTGATCACCATGCAGATCAATTCTTTTGAGACCTTTCTGGCGATTGAGGCCACCGGCAGCTTTCACGGTGCGGCGCGGGCGCTGAATATCACCCAGACCGCCGTCAGCGCCCGGATCAAGGCGCTGGAGGAGGCGCTGGGCACGCCGCTGTTCGACCGCGGGCCGGGCGGCACAAGGCTGAGCGAGGCGGGGCGGCAGTTCCAGCCCTATGCGGAGCAGATGATGCGGACGTGGGAGTTCGTCTCCGGCGATCTGAAGGCCAGCCTGGCGGGGCGGGTGCCCTTGCGGCTGGGGGCGCAGCTGTCGGTCTGGGATCCCGTGCTGGTGGATGTGGCGGTCTGGCTGGAGGCGGAGCAGGGCACGGTGCCGTTCACGCTGAACTACGACCACGCGATGAACATGGGCGAGGCGGTGGCGCGGCGGTTGCTGGATCTGGCCATCGTCAATGAAGTGCCCGCGGGCAGCAGCCTGGCGGTGGAGGAGCTGCCGCCGGAGCGGCTGGTGCTGGTGGCGGACCAGCCGCTGCGGCTGGGGCGGGATGCGCTGCCCTTGTTCGTCAACCTGGAATTCGGCAGCGAGTACGATGCCCGGCTGCGCGAGGTGCTGCCCCGCCGCAGCCGTCAGCACATCGTTCTGGGCAATGCGCTGATGGGGTTGCGATACCTGCAAAAGCGGGGCGGCATGGGATATTTTCCGGCCTATATGGCGGCTGAGGCACTGGCCGCGGGGGCGCTGCACGCGGTTGAGGGCGCGCCGGAAATCAGCCTCAGCTGCCGCGCGCTCTATTTGCCGGACAACCCGGCGGTGGAGCATATCCGTCAAGTGCTGCAAGGCCTGCAAGAGGTACGCGGCAGTGGTTAGGGAGGAAAACTGCGGCGCGGAATTTTCCACGGAAAACACGTGTTTTCCGGGCTGAATTCCGCGCCGGAATTCAGCGTGTCAGCTGATCGAAGCACTCCATCGCTTTGGCCGCATACATCATCGCCGGGCCGCCGCCCATCTGGATCGACATCGCCAGCACATCGCCCACTTCGGCACGGCTGGCGCCTGCCTTGACCAGCGCCTCCACATGCAGGCCGATGCAATCCTCGCAGCGCAGCGCCACCGCAATGCCCAGGGCGACGAATTCCTTCTGCTTGAACTCCAGCACGCCGCCCTGTTTCACCGCCTTGCCAAGCGCGCCGAACGCCTGGGCGGTTTCCGGGATTGCCCCGTTCAGATTGCGCAGGCCCTTGCGGGTGCCGTCCAGTTTCTCGTGCCAGTCCATCTGCTGTTCCCTCGATAATACATTCCGATTATTGAAGGTGTATG
The DNA here is from genome assembly GCF_982940295.1 of Leisingera sp. Lineage (NCBI taxonomy): Bacteria > Pseudomonadati > Pseudomonadota > Alphaproteobacteria > Rhodobacterales > Roseobacteraceae > Leisingera > Leisingera sp. Next base: position 231,363 of record NZ_CEYXRG010000004.1, on the reverse strand, counting down.
GGCAGCACTTCTGCGCGGCTTTGATCCAGGTCAGATGGCCGGCTTTTCCGCAATCAGGGCGAGGTTGTTGGCGGGCATCTCCACCGCCTGCAGCAGCTCCAGCCCGGCACCGTGCAGCCAGTCGATCACGTCGAAGTCATCCTTGTAGCCGATCTCCGGGTCGTGGGAGGAAAGCGCCGCGTGGAAGGCCCGGTCGCCGTCGCTGGTCAGCTCGCCGCCGCGCATGAAGGGGCCGTAGATCACGAACCGCCCGCCGGGGGCGAGCGCCGCGGCGGCCTCGCGGATCAGGGTGCGGGCCTCGCCTTCGCTGATCAGGTGCAGGAGGTTCACCAGCACGATCAGGTCCTGGCCGGACTGCGCCGCGCTCCAGCCGGGGGCGGTGGCGTCGAGCTGAACCGGCGGCGAGATGTTCCTGAGACCGCTCTCTTCGGCATAACTCCGGATACTTGCGAGGCGGATGTCCTCCACCTCGCTGGGCTGCCACATCAGGCCGGGCAGGCGGGCGGCATAGGCCACGGCTTGCTGGCCGGTGCCGCTGGCCAGTTCCAGGGCGCGGCCCTTGGCGGGTGCCGCCTCCGCCAGCAGATCGCACAGCACGCCGCTGTTGCGGGCGGCGGCGGGGGCGAACAGCTTGCCCTCCTCAGGTGCAGCAACCGAGGCCGCGCCGGGAACAGAGCGCACCGGCATCAGCGCAGCCGGGCGGGGGACAGGGCCGCCACCGTGCCCGTGTCCAAGACGGGCGTGCGGCCTGCCACCAGGTCGGCAATCAGCTGCGAGGCTGCGGGCGCGGTCATGATGCCATAGCCGCCCTGAGCGGCGCACCAGATGAAGTCCGGCTGATCCGGATCCGGGCCCAGCACCAGGGTACCGTCGGCCACAAAGCTGCGCAGACCGGCAAAGTTGCTTTCGACGCGCGTCACCGGCTCTGTCACCATCTCCTCATACCGCGCCAGCCCCTCGGCCAGCACCATGTCGTCGGCATAGGCGTCATGAGGCTCCACCGGGTCGGCATCGGCGGGGGAGACCAGCAGCTTGCCAGCATCCGGTTTGGCATACCAGGTCTCGCCCACGCCCAGCAGCATCGGCCAGCCGCTGACGTCATGGCCGCCCGGCGCAGGCAGCCGCGCCATCGAGCGGCGCTTGGGCTGCAGGCCGATCGCCGCCACCCCGGCCAGCGCGGCGACCTGATCGGCCCAGGCGCCCGCGGCATTGACCAGCTGGCGGGCCTGATAGGTCCGGCCGCCCGCGGTGACCTCCCAGCCGCCGCTGATGCGGGTGATGCCGCTCACCGGCGCTTTGGTCACGGTCTGCCCGCCCGCGGCGCGCAAGGTCTTGGCAAAGTCCTGCAGCATCCGGTCGGTGTCGATATCCTCCGCCGCGCCGCTGATGGCGGCAAAGCCGACGGTGTCCGGGTTCAGGATCGGCACCATGGCGCGGGCCTCGTCCAGCTCCAGCGTGGCCATGCCCAGCTCATCCACGTCGCGGGCAAAGCCGCCGGCGTCCCCCTTGGCGCCCAAAAGCATCAGCCCGCGCGGTGACAGGTAGCCGCCGTCACGCAGGTAAGCGGCGCTGGCGCGGTTCAGGGTCACGGTGGCGCCGTGGCCATAGTTTTCTTCGAACAGCGCGGCGGAGCGGCCCGAGGAATGGTAGCCAAGCGCGTCCTCCATCTCCAGCAAGGTGACGCTGCCCAGGTCAGCAAGGCGGGCGGCGGCGCTGATGCCGGCCATGCCGCCGCCGATGACGATGAAATCCTGCATGGGTCTATTCCTGTTCTTCGAGCCGGTCCGTCGCGGGCGCGGGCCGCGGGCTGAAGGCTTCGATTGTTTTGTAAAGCTCTGCGTCCATTTCAAAGTCCTGAGCCGCCAGCGAGGGCTGAAGCTGCTGCAGGTTGCGGGCGGAGATGATTGGCATCGGGGCGGCGGGATGCGCGGCGGCCCAGGCGACGGCCAGCGTGGCCGGATCGGTGCCGCGCTCCGCCGCGAGGGCCGAGAGGCGCTGGGCGGCCTCATGCATGTACTCAGCGCCGTAGCGGGCGTGGTAGCGGTGGTCTTCGGTGATGCGGCCGCTGCCGCCCTCGGTGTATTTGCCGGTCAGGAGCCCGCCGCCCAGAGGCGAATAGGGGGCCACGGCCACGCCCTGATCGGCGCACATCGGCAGGATTTCTACCTCGGCCTGCCGCTTCACCAGCGAATACATCGGCTGCAGGATGTCCACGCCAGTGCCGGAGGCCAGCCCCGCCATCTGCGCCTTCATCACCTGCCAGGCGGCAAAGTTCGACAGGCCAACGTAGCGGATCGCGCCCTCGTCCTTGAGCGCGGCGAAACAGTCCATGGTTTCGCGCAGGTCCGTGTCCGGATCGAACCGGTGCAGATAAAACACGTCGACCATGTCGAGCCCCAAGCGCCGGCGGCTCTCGTCCAGCTGGGCGCGCAGGTTGGCAGCGCCGGCGCCGCCGGTATAGCCCGCCTTGGTGGCGATCAGCAGCTGCTCGCGTTCCTCCTTGATCAGGCGGCCCAGGATCTGTTCCGAGTTGCCATCGGTATAGAGCCAGGCAGTGTCGAAGTGGTTGATCCCGGCGGCGCGGCAGGCGGCGTGCATCTCGGCCGATTGCGCCTCATCGGCGCGGCCGCCGAACTGCATGGTGCCAAAGGCAAAACGGCTGGCCGGGGTGCCGTCGGGGGCGGTCAGAATCTTGCGTGCGGTCTGGGTCATGGCGCGGAGCTTGGCACAGGGTGACGGGCAGGGAAAGGCGGTTTCCGCCTGCCTGCGCGGTCTTGAACCGGTGCCATATTCCGGCCCGGTTTCTTTGCCATCATGGGCGGCGCAGCGGAATGGAGAGGGAAAGTGAAACAGTTTCTGATGATCGGGGCAGCGGCCTTGCTGGCGGCCTGCGGTGCACCGGAGAAGCCGGATTACTGGTCGGCGACCCGCACCGGTTATGGCGCGCAGCCTGTGGCCGGGGCAGAGACCGGCGGGCCGGATTACCGGACAGCGGCCCTGGCAGAGGCCGGGTATTACACCAGCGCCATGCGCCCCGGCCTGCACAAGACCCGCACCGGCGCGCCCTGGCTGGTCTATCATTCCGCCCGGTATCAGGGCGGCGGCCAGCCGCAGGCAGGCCGGGCAGCGGCACAGTCGGCCATGGCGTATTCAAGCTCGAAATGGAAATCCCCCTATGCGGCACAGACCGGGCTGGGGGATGCCAGGACCCGCTTCCGGATCGTGACGGTGGACGGCAGCAGTTTCGCTGTTCTGAACAAGATCCGGCTGCCGCTGAAACATCTCTTTGCGTCCGACAGGGAGCAGCTGGAGAAGCTGACCGAATATGCGGCGCAGCTGGCAGGCTGCACAGTGACCGGTCCGGCGCTGGTGCAGCGGGTCGACGGCGCTGCGCAAAAGCTGGCCGCGCCGGTTGTTTGCTCCTGACCCTAATCAGCGAAACAGATTTTGTTTCTGTCCAAGTCCCGCACATATGCGGAGAACCGCGGCCCCCGCTGCCGCGGTTCGCCCTCGCATGTGCCGCCCAGCTCAATCGCCTTGCTGTGCAGCCGGGTGACTTCGGCAGCGGATCCAAGGCTGAACCCCACCATGGTTCCGTTGCCATTGACGGCCGGTTCGCCGTCGAAGGGCAGGGCGGCTGCAAAGGCAAAATCGTCCTTCAGCCAGTAGGTCATTCTTTCGCTTGGCCGGACCTGGGTCAGACCTGAGTGCTCAAACAGGGCGTCATAGAATTTGACCGACGCTTCCATGTCGTTGGTTCCAACAACGAAGTAATTCAGTTTCAAAGGCAACCTCCACGGGGCTTGAGGGGGAGCGGACAATCTTCCGCTGGTGCATTCAGCCGGCCCGGAAATTCCGGCGGCCGGTTCGTGGAGCCGGGTGTACATCAGGGCAGTGACAGGGCGTGTCAGCAGGCTTCGCTGGAATCAGGCTTTTGCCCGCAACGAAAAAGGCCCGCCAAGCGGCGGGCCTTTGATGTTTGTACCGAAACCGCAGCTTACTGCGGAATGTCGCCTTCCAGGCCTTCGACATAGAAGTTCATGCCGGCCAGGGTTCCGTCATCGGCGGTTTCACCCTCTGCCAGCCAGTCGCTGCCGTCCTGCTTTTTCAGCGGGCCGGTGAACGGATGGTAGGAGCCGTCCGCGATCGAGTCCTTGATGGCCAGAGCAGCCTCTTTCACGTCCGCCGGAACGGCGTCGGAGATTTCGCCGATGCCCACCATGCCGGCGCCGATGCCGTCCCAGGTGTCAACCGACTCCCAGGTGCCGTCCATCACGGCCTTGGTGCGGGCGATGTAGTAGGGAGCCCAGTCGTCGATGATGGAGGACACGCGCGGCTTGGGCGCGTATTCCGACATGTCGGAGGCCTGGCCGAAGGTGATCACGTTGCCAGCGGCCTGCGCAGCGGCCTGCGGCGCGGTGGAGTCGGTGTGCTGCAGGATCACGTCGGCGCCCTGTTCGATCAGCACCTTGGCGGCGTCGGCCTCTTTCGCCGGGTCGAACCAGGTGAAGGCCCAGACGATCTTGAACTCGACGTCAGGGTTCACCTTCTTGGCGTGGATGTAGGCAGAGTTGATGCCGCGGATCACTTCCGGGATCGGGTAGGAGCCAATGTAGCCGATGATGTCGCTCTCGGTCATGTGGCCCGCAATGGTGCCCTGCACCGCGCGGCCTTCATAGAAGCGGGCGGAGTAGGTGGAGACGTTGTCGGCGCGCTTGTAGCCGGTGGCGTGCTCGAACTTCACGTTCGGGAACTTCTTCGCCACGTTGATGGTCGGGTCCATGTAGCCGAAGGAGGTGGTGAAGATCAGGTCGGCGCCTTCCAGCGCCATCTGGGTCATCACGCGCTCGGCGTCCGGGCCTTCGGCCACGTTTTCGACGTAGACGGTTTCGACCTTGTCGCCGAATTCGGCTTCAACCGCCTTGCGGCCCTGGTCGTGCTCATAGGTCCAGCCGCCATCGCCGACGGGGCCGACATAGACAAAGCCCACTTTGGTCTTGTCTTCGGCCAGCGCCGCGCCCGCGGCCAGGCCAAGCGCCACGGCGGCGCTGGTCAGGAGGTTGGTCAGTTTCATCAAAGGGACTCCCCAGTTGGTTTTGGTTGGCCCCGGCAGCCGGGGCAGGCAATAGGCCCCCCGCGTCAGCGGGAGGCGTGGAAATTGCGGCCAAGCGCGGCGGGTGCGCTGCTCTTGTCCGCGGAAAGGATAACAAGCACCAGGATGGTAATCAGATAGGGCGACATTGCCAGATACTCGACCGGAATGGCAACGCCTGCCGCCTGCAGATTGAGCTGCACTACGGTGACCCCGCCAAAGAGATAGGCACCCAGCAGCGCGCGCCAGGGTTTCCAGCTGGCAAACACCACCAGCGCCAGGGCAATCCAGCCGATGCCGGCGGTCATGCCCTCGGTCCACTGCGGCACCCGGATCAGGCTGATGTAGGCGCCGCCGATGCCCGCGCAAGCGCCGCCGAACAGGATCGCCGCCAGGCGGATCTTCAGCACCTTGTATCCCAGCGCATGGGCCGCATCGTGGTTTTCGCCCACCGCGCGCAGCACCAGGCCCATGCGGGAGTATTTCAGCATCCACCAGACCGCGGCCGTCAGCACGATGCCGAAGTAGAGGATGATGTCATGGCCGAACAGGATCGGGCCAACGACGGGCAGATCGCTCAGCACCGGGATGTGGATGTCGCCCATCTGCGGCGGCTTCACACCGACATAGGACTGCCCCATCAGCGCCGACAGGCCAAGGCCGAACAGCGTCAGCGACAAGCCGGAGGCGACCTGGTTTGCCTGGGCAAACTGGGTGAGGATCGCGAACAGGATCGACAGCGCCGCGCCTGCGATGGCGGCGGCGAGGAAACCCAGCAGCGGCGAGCCGCTCTCCACCGCGGTGGCAAAGCCAGCGATGGCGCCCACGATCATCATCCCCTCGACGCCGAGGTTCAGGACGCCGGCCTTTTCGACCACCAGTTCACCGATCGCGGCCAGCAGCAGCGGGGTCGCCGCCACCATCAGCGAGGCGATGAGCAGGACCGGGTTGATTGCAGAAAGATCCATGTTACGCCACCTCCGGCTTGCCGATTGCGATGCGGAAATTGGTGAGCAGGTCGAAGGCCAGCAGGAAGAACAGAAGCATCCCCTGGAAGACCTGGATCGCCGCGGCGGGCAGCTGCAGGTTCGACTGCGCGATGTCGCCGCCAATATAGGTCAGCGCCATCAGACCGCCAGCCAGCAGGATGCCCACCGGATGCAGGCGGCCCAGGAAGGCGACGATAATCGCGGTAAAGCCATAGCCCACATTGAAGTCGATGGAGATCTGGCCCGAAGGCCCAGAGACCTCGAACATGCCGGCCAGCCCGGCCAGCGCGCCGGAGGTGCCGAGGCAGAACAGCACCAGGCGGGTGGGGTTGACGCCAGCGAACTTTGCCGCCCGCGGCGCCTCGCCAGTGAGGCGGATGTGGTAGCCGGTCATGTGGCGGTTCAGCAGCACATAGGCAAAGATCACTGCGATCAGCGCCGCCACCACGCCCCAGTGCATGCCGGTGCCTGTAATCAGCTCCGCATTATGGGCGGCGTCCCAGGACTGCAGGTTGCGGGAGCCGGGGAAGCCGAAGCCTTCGGGGTTCTTCAGCAGCCCCAGCGAGACCGAGGCCAGGAACTGTTCAGCCACATAGACCAGCATCAGCGAGACCAGGATTTCGTTGGTGCCGAAGCGGGTCTTGAGAATTGCCGGGATCATCGCCCAGATCCAGCCGCCGAATGCGCCGGCGAGGACCATGAAGGGGAAGATCAGGAAGGATTCGGAGGGGTAGAAGGCAAGGCCGGCCCCGGCGCCAAAGATGGCGCCCATGATGTACTGGCCCTCGGCGCCAATATTCCAGATGCCCGCGCGGAAGCCCAGCGACAAGCCGATGGCGATCAGCACCAGCGGCGCGCCTTTGACCAAGAGCTGCGGGCGGTAGTAGAAGGCAAACTCGCCAAACAGCGGTTCCCAGAAAATGGTGCGGATCGCCTCAACCGGCGGTTTGCCAAGCGCGGCAAACAACAGCCCGCCAAAAAACATCGTCGCCAGCACCGCCACCAGCGGCGTCGCCATCGACCAGGCCCGCGACGGCTGCGGCCTTTTCTCAAGCCGGATCATTCAAGCGGCTCCCTGTTTCATCTTTCCAAAAATACTCTCGCCGAAGGCGAAAACTCTGCGGGCGGTGTCAGACATGCGCCACCTCCATGCCGTGGGCGCCGCCCATCATCAGGCCGATCTCGTCCACCGTCAGGCCCGCCGCTTCGCGCGGGGCGCTGAGGCGGCCTTCATTGAGCGCAGCAAAGCTGTCGGAGATTTCCATCAGCTCATCCAGGTCCTGGCTGATGCAGATGACTGCGGCGCCCTTGGCGGCCAGGTCCAGCAGCGACTGGCGGATGGCGGCAGCGGCGGCGGCGTCGACGCCCCAGGTCGGCTGGTTCACCACCAGCACATCCGGGTCCTGCAGCACCTCGCGCCCGATCACGAACTTCTGCAGGTTGCCGCCCGACAGCGAGCGTGCCGCATTGCCGGGGCCCGGCGTGCGGACGTCAAAGGCCTTGATGACGCGCTCGGTAAACTCCTTGGTCTTGCCCCAGTCGAGGAAACCGTTCTTCTCCAGCCCCTCGCGCACTGACCCGGTGAGCATGGCGTTCTCGGTCAGGCTCATGTCCGGGGCGGCGGCGTGGCCGAGGCGTTCTTCCGGCGCGGCCAGCACGCCCAGCTTGCGCCGCGCCGTTGGGCCCAGCTTGCCGATTGGCTGCCCATGCAGCTTCACCGCATCCGCTTCGGTCAGGGTCTCGCCCGACAGCACGCCCAGCAGCTCGTCCTGGCCGTTGCCGGCAACACCGCCGATGCCGAGGATTTCGCCCTTGCGCACGGTCAGATGCACATTCTTAAGCGCAGTGCCAAAGGCGGACGGCGCCGGCACCGACAGGCCGGAGATGTCCATCGCGACGGGACCGAATTCCCGGCTCGCGCGCTGGGGCGTTTGCAACGTGCTGCCGACCATCATCTCCGCCATGTCGCGGGCTGATGTGTCAGCCGGGGTGCATTCGCCGACGTTCTTGCCGAGGCGCAGGATGGTGGCGTGATCGCAGAGGGTGCGGATTTCCTCCAGCTTGTGCGAGATATAAAGGATCGAGGTTCCCTCGGAGCGCAGTTTCTGCAGGGTTTCGAACAGGATATCGACTTCCTGCGGGGTGAGGACCGAGGTCGGCTCATCCATGATCAGCAGTTTCGGGTCCTGCAGCAGGCAGCGGATGATCTCGACCCGCTGGCGCTCGCCTGCGGAGAGGTCGCCGACGGTGCGGAAGGGGTCCAGCGGCAGGCCGTAGGTTTCGGAGACTTCGCGGATCCGGGCGGCAAGGTCGCGCATCTCCGGCGGGTTTTCCATGCCAAGCGCGATGTTCTCGGCCACGTTCAGCGCGTCAAACAGCGAGAAGTGCTGGAACACCATGGCGATGCCGTCAGCCCGCGCCTGGCGCGGTTCGGCCGGCTCAAAAGGCTGGCCGCGCAGCAGCATCTTGCCGCTGTCGGGTTTCACCAGGCCATAGATCATCTTGACCAGCGTCGATTTCCCGGCGCCGTTTTCGCCGAGCAGGGCGTGAACCTCTCCCTCGCCGATGTCAAAGGAAACGGTGTCATTGGCCACAACCCCGGGGTAGGCCTTGGTCAGGCCTTGCAGGCTCAACAGTGGTACACTCACGCGCGCCGGTCCTCTCTCTGTTCGTCTTCTTTTCCGTGCCGCAGCAGCTGCGCCGCCACGCCGACCGCAATCATCTGCGGGTGTTTTCCAAGTTCCGGATCGCCGATCGGGCAGGTGATCCTTGCGATTGCCCCGGGAGAGTGCCCCAGGGCGGCAAGACGCGAGCGGAACCGCGCCCATTTGGTTTTGGAGCCGATCAGCCCGGCAAATGCAAAGCCATGGCCCAACAGCGCGTGGCATAGCGCCAGATCCAGCGCATGGGAATAGGTCAGCACCAAATGCGCAGCGTTTTCAGGCGCATGGGGCACAAGGAGCGCAACGTCAGCTGCCGGAACCGCGGTGACGCCGGACGGGATGCCGTCCGGGAATCGCTCGGCGTCGGTATCCACCCAGGTGATCTGCAGATCCGGCAGCGGCGCCAGCACATCCGCCAGCGCCCGCCCGACATGGCCCGCGCCCCAGATCCAGACCGGCAACTGCGGCTGATGCACCGGTTCGATCATCCAGCCCTCGACCAGCTGCGGCGCGGGGGTCTGCCCCTGGCCGCGGGCGCCGGCGAGGAGGCGCTTTACCGCCACCGGCATCAGCGCCGGGCTGGCCGGGCGGGCGATGACGTGGCTATCCAGCGCGGCCAGGTCTCCGGCCTCATAAACCTCGCTGAAAAGCGTGACCGCACCGCCGCAGCACTGGCCCAGGTCGGGCCCCAGCGCGTGGGTGCTGATCTGCTTGGGGGCGACTTGCCGCCGGGCAGCCTCTGCCGCCTCAAATTCCAGGGTGCCGCCGCCGATGGTGCCGGACTGGCCGGTCTCCCACACCAGCATCGCGGTGCCGGTCTCGCGCGGGGAGGAGCCGCGGATGGCGGCGATCACCACCCGCACCACGCGGCCATGCTCGGCAACCGCCCGGCGCAGTTCCTGGACGTCAAACCCCATCGCGCACTCTCCGGACTGCCCGCCAGACCTCTTCTGCGGTGGCAGGCGCATTGAGCGCCGGATAGGCGTCGCCAAAGGCACAGACCGCATTGCTGAGCGCCAGCCAGGCGGAAATGCCCAGCATGAACGGCGGCTCGCCCACTGCTTTGGAGCGGTAGATGGTGTCCTCGCGGTTCTGGCCGTCGAAAAGATTCACGTTGAACACATCAGGCCGGTCGGAGCAGGCCGGGATCTTGTAGGTGGAGGGCGCATGGGTGCGCAGGCGGCCGGTATTGTCCCAGACCAGTTCCTCGGTCGTCAGCCAGCCCGCGCCCTGGACATAGCCGCCCTCGATCTGGCCGATGTCCAGCGCCGGGTTCAGCGAGGCGCCGGCGTCATGCAGGATGTCGGCACGCAGGATGCGGTTCTCGCCGGTGAGCGCGTCGACGGCCACTTCCGTTACTGCTGCACCGTAAGCGAAGTAGTAGAACGGGCGGCCCTGGCCCTTGATCCGGTCCCATTCGACCTTGGGCGTCTTGTAAAACCCGGTGGCCGACAGGCTAACGCGGCCCTGGTAGCAGGCCATGGCAGCCTTCTCGAATGTCATCTCATCCTGGCCGATGCGGACCGTGCCGTTGTCAAACACCACATCGCCGGGGCTTGCCTGGTGCTGCAGCGCCAGATGCTCGGCCATGCGGTCGCGGATGGTGTCGCAGGCGGCCTTGACCGCCATGCCGTTCAAGTCCGAGCCGGAGGAGGCGGCGGTGGCGGAGGTGTTGGGCACCTTGCCGGTGTCGCTGGCAGTGATCTTGACCATGTCCAGCGGGATGCCGAAGCGGCTGGCGGCGACCTGCGCCACCTTCTGGAACAGCCCCTGGCCCATCTCGGTGCCGCCGTGGTTCAGATGCACCGAGCCGTCCTGGTAGACATGCACCAAAGCGCCGGCCTGGTTGAGGTGGGTGAGGGTGAAGGAAATGCCGAATTTCACCGGCGAGAAGGCGATGCCGCGCTTCAGATGCGTCTGGCCCTTGTTCCACTTGGCAATTGCGTCTTTGCGTGCCGCGTAGTCCGAGGTTTTCAGCAGCTCTGCAGTCAGATCGTGCAGGATGAAGTCCTCGACCGGCATGTGGTAGGGGGTCGTCTGCACGTCCTTGGGCGGCGGGCTGGTCTTGGCGGGCTGCGCCGGCGCGCCGCGGGAGGCGAGGTCGGCGTCCGGGTCCGCAGGCTGGCCGGAGGTCTCTTGCGGCTCGCCCGGCGGGGCATCGGGGCTCTGCATCGGCGCGTAGTAATTGCGCTGCCGCAGCTCTGCCGGGTCAATCCCGAGGTCATGCGCAATGTGGTCCATCACCCGCTCGATCCCGACCATGCCTTGCGGGCCGCCAAAGCCGCGGTAAGCGGTGGCGCTTTGCCGGTTGGTGCGCAGGCGGTGGCTTTCGATGCGGATGTTCGGGATCAGATAGGCATTGTCGGCGTGCAGCATGGCGCGGTCGGCAACCGGCAGCGACAGGTCCTGCGCCCAGCCGCAATCCACCAGATGCAGGAACTCGACGCCTTGTAGGCGGCCGTCCTCGCCGAAGCCCGCGCGGTAGGAGATGCGGAAGGCGTGGCGCTTGCCGGTGATCACCATGTCGTCGTCACGGTCATAGCGCATCTTGCAGGGCTTGCCGGTCAGCCGGGCCGCCACCGCGCAGGCGACGGCGAGCGCGTTGCCCTGGCTTTCCTTGCCGCCAAAGCCGCCGCCCATGCGGCGGGTCTCGACCCGCACGGCATGCATCGGCAGGCCGATGGCGTCGGCGACCTTGTGCTGGATCTCGGTCGGGTGCTGGGTGGAGGAAAACACATGCATGCCGCCATCCTCCTGCGGCCAGGCCATTCCGGCCTGGCCTTCAAGGTAGAAGTGCTCCTGCCCGCCCAGCTCAAACGTGCCTTCGACGGTGCGCGGGGCGGCATCGATGGCGGCGGCAGCGTCACCTTTCTGATAGATGCGCGGGCCTTCTTCGAACCGGCTGTCGGCGGCCAGCGCCGCGTCCAGAGTCAGGAGGGCGGGTTCTTCGGTGTAGTCCACCTGTCCCTTGCGGGCGGCGATGCGGGCATTGAGGTGGCTGTCGGCGACGACCATGAACACCGGCTGGCCGACATAGTTGACGGTTCCAGCCGCCAGCAGCGGCTCGTCGTGGATCGAGGGGGAGACGTCATTGGCGAAGGGCAGCCCCTTGGCGGTCAGCACCGCCACGACACCGGGGCTTTGCTGCACCTCGCTGAGGTCCATGCCGGTGATATGGCCGCGGGCAATGGGGGAGAGGCCGAAGGCCAGATGCAGCGTGCCGGCAGGCGAGGGGATGTCGTCGACATAGCGGGCGGCGCCGGTCACATGCAGCCGGGCGGAGTCATGGGGGAGGGGTTTGGTGACGCTCATGGCCGCACCTCCAGCACCGAGACCGGCTGGCCGTTCAGGTCGGCGAAATAGCGGGCCAGCATGTTGCGCGCAGTTTCCAGCCTGTATTCGGCAGAGGCGCGCATGTCGGTCATCGGGGTGAAGTCCTGATCAAAGGCCTTGGCGGCGGCCTTGATGGTGGCCTCATCCCATTGCTGGCCGGTGAGGGCGGCCTCGACGTGTGCGGCGCGTTTCGGGATGCCCGCCATGCCGCCAAAGGCGATGCGGGCGGCGGAGACCTTGCCGTTCATCACGGTCACGCTAAAGGCACCGAGGACCGCGGAGATATCCTGGTCGAAGCGTTTCGACAGCTTGTAAACCTTGAGCGCGTTAGGCTGGCGCGGGAAGCTGACGGCCTCAACAAATTCGCCGTGCTGGCGGTCCTGCTTGCCGTAGTCGATGAAGAAGTCCTCCAGCGGCAGTTCGCGGCGGCTGTCCCCCTTGCGCAGGTGCAGGGTGGCGCCGAGGGCAATCAGCGCGGGCGGGGTGTCGCCGATGGGGGAGCCGTTGGCGATATTGCCGCCAACGGTGGCGGCGGCGCGGATCTGCTGGGAGGCAAAGCGGCGCAGCATTTCGGCAAACGACGGGTGCAGCGGCTCCATCGCGGCGCGCAGGGCGTTCATGTCCGCCATGGCGCCGATGCGGACGGTGCTGTCCGTGACCTCGATCCCCTTGAGGTCATCGCAGCCGCCGAGGAAGATCATCTGCGGCAGGCGGCGGAGCTGCTTGGTGACCCAGAGGCCGACGTCGGTGGCGCCTGCGACCAGGGTGGCGTCGGGGCGGGCGGCATAAAGCTCTGCCAGTTCATCGGCGGAACCCGGCAGCATAGGGGGCTCTGCCCCCCGGCCTTCGGCCTCCCCCCGGAGTATTTCTGGAAAGCTGAAAGTGGCCTCACCGGCGATCCAGTCCGGGACCGCGGCATCCTTGGCGGCCTCGGCGGCGCGGATGATCGGGGCGTAGCCGGTGCAGCGGCAGAGGTTGCCTGCCAGCTGGTCGTCGAAATCGGTGGCGCCGTTGGCGTGGGCGGTGACCATCGACATGATGAAACCGGGAGTGCAGAAGCCGCATTGGCTGCCGTGGCGGTCGACCATCGCCTGCTGGACCGGGTGCAGGCTGCCGTCCGGGCCGCAGGCGCCCTCGACAGTGCGGACGGATTTGCCCTGCAATTGCGGCAGGAACAGGATGCAGGCGTTCAACGCCTTCGATCCGCGTGAATCCGTGACCATGACGGTGCAGGCGCCGCAATCGCCTTCGTTGCAGCCCTCCTTGGTGCCGGTGAGGCCCTTTTCTTCGCGCAGCCAGTCCAGCAGCGTTACTGACGGGCGTGCGTCCGTGATGCGGACCGTTTCACCGTTCAGACGAAAGGTGAGTGCCATCTTCCCGAGACCCGCCGCGTTACCCCGTTGACCCGATGTGCCGCCCTTCGATGCGGCGTAGAAGGTGCGGCGGGCTGTTTATTGCTTGCTGCTAACAGCCTAGGGAGCATCCCCTTGTCAAAGCAAGGAAAACCGCCGCCGCACTGCAGTAATCTGCGACGCAATAAAGTTGCGGGATTCGCGGCTATGCTGTTATTTTTTATGCTTTTTAGCTGTATCTTTGCGGCTGGGCCGGCTGGATGGCGAAACAGCTTCAAAAAAATCCTGAAAATAGCAAGGGACCCTTCCGTAATTGCGGGAGGCGGGCTGTGCAGTTCGCCCGTTCACCCCGCTGCGGCAATACGGTAGCGTGGCGGCATGACAAGCTCTCCCCGATTCATTCACCTGCGCACCCATACCGAGTATTCCTTGCTGGAGGGGGCGCTGCGGCTGAAGAAGCTGCCGGACCTGTGCAAGAACCACGAAATGCCCGCAATTGCGGTGACAGACACCAACAACCTGTTCTCGGCGCTGGAGTTTTCCGTGTCGGCGAGCGGGGCAGGGGTGCAGCCGATCATCGGCTGTCAGGTGGATCTGCGGTTCACGGAGCCGGCACCGGGCGAGCGGCCCAAGCCGCCTGCGCCGCTGGTGCTGCTGGCCCAGAGCGAGGCCGGGTACGAGCATCTGATGAAGCTGAATTCCTGCCTGTACCTGCGTCAGGGGGGCGAGCTGCCGCATGTGACGCTGGAGGAGCTGGAGAGCTATTCCGGCGGAGTGATCTGCCTGAGCGGCGGGCCGGACGGGCCGGTGGGGCGGCTGTTGCAGATGGGACAGCGTCCGGCGGCGGAAGCGCTGATGCAGCGGCTGAAGGCGATTTTCCCGGACCGGCTGTATGTCGAGCTGCAGCGCCATCCGGGCGAGCACGGCCAGCCGGAGGCGGAGAAGCAGACCGAGCGCGGCCATGTGGAAATGGCCTATGCGATGGACCTGCCGCTGGTCGCCACCAATGACGTCTATTTCCCGAACACGGAGATGTTCGAGGCGCATGACGCGATGATCTGTATCGCCGAGGGCGCCTATGTCGACCAGGTGGAGCCGCGGCGGCGGCTGACCGCGCAGCATTACTTCAAGAGCCAGGAAGAGATGGTTGCGCTGTTTGCCGACTTGCCGGAGGCGATTGAGAACACGGTGGAGATTGCCAAGCGCTGCGCCTTTATGGCGTACCGCCGCGACCCGATCCTGCCGAAGTTCGCCGACGACGAAGTGGCCGAACTGCGCCGCATCGCCAACGAGGGCCTGCAGAAGCGTCTGGCGGTGATCCCCCATGCGGTGAGTGTCGAGGAATACCAGGAGCGGCTCGACTTCGAGCTGGGGATCATTGAGGGAATGGGGTTCCCGGGCTACTTCCTGATCGTTGCCGACTTTATCCAATGGGCCAAGGACCACGATATTCCGGTGGGGCCGGGGCGGGGCTCCGGTGCGGGCTCCTTGGTGGCCTATGCGCTGACGATTACCGACCTTGATCCACTGCGGTATTCCCTGCTGTTCGAACGCTTCTTGAACCCGGAACGGGTGTCGATGCCTGACTTCGACATCGACTTCTGCATGGACCGCCGGGAAGAGGTGATCAAATACGTGCAGGAGAAATACGGCCGCGACAAGGTGGGGCAGATCATCACCTTTGGCGCGTTGCTGTCGAAGGCGGCGGTGCGCGACATGGGGCGGGTCTTGCAGATGCCCTATGGCCAGGTGGACCGGCTGTCCAAGCTGATCCCGGTCGAGGGCGTGAAGCCGATGTCCATCGCCGACGCGCTGAAGGAAGAACCGCGGCTGAGCGAGGAGGCCCGCAACGAGCCGGTGGTGGACCGGCTTTTGACCTATGGCCAGCAGGTGGAAGGCCTGCTGCGCTCTGCCGGTACTCACGCCGCGGGTGTGGTGATCGGGGATAGGCCGCTGGATGCGCTGGTGCCGCTTTACCGCGATCCGCGCTCTGACATGCCGGCAACCCAGTTCAACATGAAATGGGTGGAGCAGGCCGGGCTGGTGAAATTCGACTTCCTCGGCCTCAAGACCCTGACCGTCATTCAGAACGCGATGGACCTGATCTTCCAGTCGGGCCGCGACCTGCATATCGCCGCGGACGGCACCCAGCTTTATGACCCGCCGGAGGGGGCCGAGAACCAGATCAACGCCATTCCGCTGGATGACAAGGTTACCTACGACCTCTACTCCCGCGCCAAGACGGTGGCGGTGTTCCAGGTGGAATCCACCGGCATGATGGATGCGCTGAAGCGCATGAAACCCACATGTATCGAGGACATCGTGGCGCTGGTGGCGCTGTACCGCCCCGGCCCGATGGAAAACATCCCGGTCTACTGCGAGGTGAAGAACGGCCAGCGCGAGATCACCTCTGTCCACCCCTTGATCGACCACATCCTGGAAGAGACCCAGGGCATCATCGTCTATCAGGAGCAGGTGATGCAGATCGCCCAGGTGATGGCGAACTACACCCTTGGCGGTGCGGACCTGCTGCGCCGGGCGATGGGTAAGAAGATCAAGGAGGCAATGGACGCCGAACGCCCGAAATTCGAGAAGGGCGCGGCGGAGAACGGGGTCGACAAGAAGAAGGCCAGCGAGGTTTTCGACCTTCTGGAGAAATTCGCCAACTACGGCTTCAACAAATCCCACGCCGCGGCCTATGCGGTGGTCAGCTACCAGACCGGCTGGCTGAAGGCGAACCATCCGGTGGAGTTCATGGCCGGTGTCATGAACTGCGATATTCACCTGACCGACAAGCTGGCGATCTATTTCGAAGAGGTGAAGAAGGGGCTGGGGCTGAAATACGTGCCCCCTTGCATCAACCGCTCGCTGGCGACGTTCAACGTGGTGAACGGGGAACTGGTCTATGCGCTGGGCGCGTTGAAGAACGTCGGCCTGGACGTGATGCGGCTGGTGGCTGAGGCCCGCAATGAGGACGGCCGCGAGCGTCCCTTTGTCAATGTCTTCGACTTTGCCCGCCGGGTGAACCTCAAGAAAGTGGGCAAGCGGCCCTTGGAGATGCTGGCGCGGGCGGGGGCCTTTGACCAGCTCGATTCCAACCGCCGCCGGGTGTTTGAGAGCCTGGGCGCGCTGGTGGACTACTCCGCCGCGGTGCATGACCAGCGGAACTCGAACCAGGTGTCGCTGTTCGGCGAGGCGGGCGAGGACCTGCCGGAGCCGCGTCTGCCCTCGGTGCCGGACTGGCTGCCGGCCGAGCGGCTGAGCGAGGAATTCAAGGCGATCGGCTTCTACCTGTCAGGCCACCCGCTGGACGATTACATGCCGGCGCTGAAGCGCAAGGATGTGATGACGCTGGATGAGGTGACCGCCAAGGCCGAGCGCGGTGCCTGTATTGCCAAGATGGCAGGCGTGGTGGCCGGGCGGCAGGAGAGGAAATCCGCCCGCGGCAACCGTTTTGCCTTTGCTCAATTGTCGGACCCTTCGGGCGCGTTTGAAGTGACGCTGTTTTCCGAGGTGCTGGAGAAGAGCCGCGAGTATCTGGAGACCGGGTCCAAGGTGGTGATCACGGCTGAGGCGACGATGGAGAGCGATCAGCTGAAGCTGCTGGTGCGTTCGGTGGGGCCGGTGGATTCCGCCATTGCCGATGCCGGGCGCAGCAGCTTGCGGGTTTATCTGAGCGACGCCGCTGCCGTGGGCACCGTGGCGCAAGTGCTGGAGGACGCCAAGGCGGCGGCCCGCAATGCCGCGCGCGGCGAGGTCTATATGTACCTTCAGGATCCAGGCCTGCCCGGCGATGTGGAGATGGACCTGGGCCAGGCGTTCCCGATCAACCCGCAGATTAAGGGCGCGCTGAAGTCGCTGGACGGGGTGATGGACGTGGAGGAGATCTGAGGGGCAGGGGAGCCTTCGGCCACTGACGGAAACCCCGGTGCCTGCACTGCGGGTTCCCTCGCGGGAAAATTAATGCAACGTATGAGTGCAGGACCGCGTTGGGTGCCTGAATGGATCGGGCCGGCACCGGTTCCGCCATAGGAGTGGAGGTTGCCGCAGTGCAGACATTGTTGGATTTCGGGCAATACATGCCGCATGGCATGTGCCTGCTTTGGGAGCCTTGGCTGCTGATCCTTTGGGCCGGATCGGACGTGCTGATATTCCTCGCCTATTTCGCCATACCGCTGGCCCTGCTCAGGGTTCTGAAACAGCGCAAGGATATCAAGCACCGCGGTCTGGTTCTGCTGTTTGCCTCCTTCATCCTGCTTTGCGGCCTTACCCATGCGGTGTCGATCGTGACGCTTTGGTGGCCGGTCTACCCTGCACAGGGCCTTTTGAAGCTCGCGACCGGCCTGGTGTCGGCAACCACCGCGGTGGTCTTGTTCAAGCTGGTTCCGGTTCTGGTCGCGATACCGGGCCGCCGCGATCTGGAACACGCCAACAGCAAGCTGCTGGATGAAGTGGCCGCGCATGAAGCGACCCTGAATGTGCTGCGGCAGGCGCGGCATGACCTTGAGGTTCAGGTGGAGGAGCGCACGGCGGAACTGCGGAACGTCAACGCCAAGCTTGCCGTCACGGCCAGGGAAGCGGTGCACCGCAGCCACAACATGATTGCCGTGGTGTCGTCGATGGCTCGGCAGAGCGCACGCGGCGTCACGGACGTGGACGAATTCGTCGGCGTCTTCACCGGGCGGCTGAACGCGCTGGCCTCTGCCACCCAGACCGTGATGCAGGAGCCGTCGGGCGCCACGGCCGATCTGGGGGGCGTTATCCGTTCGCAGCTTGAACCGGTTCAGCTGACCTTTGGCGACAGGCTGACGGTCGGCGGCCCGGACGTGAAGACGGGTTCGGAGGCGGCGCAGCAGATCAGCCTGGCGCTGCATGAACTGGCGACAAACGCGCAAAAGTACGGCTCGGAGGATGCGCGGATCAGCGTGACCTGGGCGGTCAGCGCAGAGGGCCCAGGGCAGAAACGGCTGCAGCTGCGGTGGGAAGAAGACGTTTCGCCGCATTCGGAGCTGCCTCAGGACGGGGCCGGGAGAACCGGGTTCGGCACCCGCCTGCTGACCCAGATTGTGCCGTCGATGCTGCAGGGCGAAGCCAGCAGGACGATTGGCGGCGGCAAGCTGGTCTACGAACTGGACATTCCGCTTTCTGCGCTGTCGGAAGGGGAGAGCCAGGCCGAGCATGTGCAGCTGGCCGCGCGCATCGTCGGGCAGGGCTTTGGGGCTGCCCAGGGCGGCTAGCGGCGTGCGAGGCAGGGCGGCCGCAATCAGAAAATTGCAAATTTTCTGAGCAAGAATTTTCAGTCAAAATTCTTCCGCCGCCTGCGGCAGGCCGTCAGTAATGCGGCGGGCGTTCGTCGCCGATCACCACGCCGCCGCCGCCGTCCTGCTGGCGCTCGGCCTCGCGCTGCATCAGCATGGCGACGCGGCGGGTCAGCACGTCGATCTCCTTCTGCTGGCGGGCGATCACGTCGCTCATCTCCTCCACGCTGCGGGTCAGATGGGCGATTTGCTCTTCCAGATGCTGCATGGCGTGTCTCCTAAGGTTTGATGGGGCTCTTAAAGGAGCAACGTTCAAATGCAAAGTCCCGCCCGGACGCGAGGCCGGGCCGCGTCATGCCGAAAGCCTGCCTCCGGCATGACCCGCCCCCACGGGGCGGCGCAACCCTCGTCCCGCTTTATCTGCTGCGGCATTGGCTCCTGCCGGCTTCGTCTTGCCGTTGCGGCCTGCTTCCGCTAGACCGCCGGGCGAGTGAAACCGCTACCCGTGAGGAGGCCGCAGATGGCCAAAGTGAAGAAGCAGCCCCGCCCCAAGGCGCAGACGCCGAAGGGGTTCCGTGACTATTTCGGTGCGGAGGTGACCCAGCGCAGCGAGATGCTGCGGGCCATCGCGGGTGTGTATCATCATTACGGGTTCGAGGCGCTGGAGTCCTCAGCGGTGGAAACCGTTGAAGCGCTGGGCAAATTCCTGCCGGACGTGGATCGTCCGAACGAGGGCGTGTTTGCCTGGCAGGAGACCGAGGACGACGGCAACGGCGACTGGATGGCGCTGCGCTATGACCTGACGGCGCCCTTGGCGCGGGTCTATGCCCAGCACCGCAACGACCTGCCGACGCCCTACCGCCGCTATGCGATGGGGCCCGTCTGGCGCAACGAGAAGCCGGGGCCGGGCCGCTTCCGCCAGTTCTACCAGTGCGATGCGGATACCGTGGGCAGCGCCTCGATGGCTGCTGATGCCGAGATCTGCGCGATGCTCAGCGACACGCTGGAGACCGTCGGCATTCCGCGCGGCGATTACCTGGTGCGGGTGAACAACCGCAAGGTTCTGAACGGCGTGCTTGAGGCGATGGGCCTGGGCGACGGCGATGCCAAGCGGGACGATGTGCTGCGTACTATCGACAAGTTCGACAAGGTGGGCGAAGCCGGCGTGCGCGAGCTGCTGACCAAGGGCCGGCTGGATGCCTCCGGTGCGTTCATCGACGGGGTTGGCCTGTCGGACGATCAGGCGGCGCCGGTGCTGGCCTTCCTCACCTCCAAGGCGGCTGAGGCTGCGGGCACCATTTCCAACCTGCGCGCCGCTGTGGGTGACAGCAAGATTGGCCAGGAGGGCATTGCCGAGCTGGAGCAGATCGGCGAGCTGCTGGCTGCGGGCGGTTATGGCAAGGACCGGATCGAGATCGACCCCTCGGTCGTGCGCGGCCTCGGGTACTACACCGGCCCGGTGTTCGAGGCGGAGCTGACCTTTGAGATCCTGGACGAGAAGGGCCGCAAGCGGCAGTTCGGCTCGGTCTCGGGCGGCGGGCGGTATGATGGCCTCGTCAAGCGCTTCACCGGGCAGGAAGTGCCGGCTGTCGGCGTCTCGGTCGGTGTCGACCGGCTGCTGGCGGCGCTGCACGCCAAGGGGCGGCTGACGGCGGAGGCCACCGGGCCCGTCGTTGTGACCGTGATGGACCGCGACCGGATGGCGGATTATCAGGCGATGGTGGCGGAGCTGCGCAATTCGGGCATCCGGGCCGAAGTTTACCTGGGCAACCCCAAGAACTTCGGCAACCAGCTGAAATATGCGGACAAGCGCAACTCCCCGGTGGCGGTGATCGAAGGCGGCGACGAAAAGGCCAATGGCGTGGTGCAGATCAAGGACCTGATCCTGGGAGCCAAGATCGCCGAAAGCGCCACCTTGGAAGAGTGGAAGGAACGCCCGAGCCAGTTTGAAGTGCCCCGCACGGAACTGGTGGCCAAGGTGCGTGAAATCCTGGACGGGCAGGGCTGATTATGGCGGTTCAATCCCAGATACAGGCCCGTGCTGCGATGCTGCGGCTCCGGTTCGAGGCCGCAGGCGCGCAGGTGGTGGACACGCCGCTCCTGCAGCCTGCTGGCACGCTTTTGGATTTGTACGGCGAGGACATCCGGGCGCGGGCCTATGTGACCTCGGACGCGCTGCGCGGCGAGCAGATGCTGCGCCCGGACTTCACCGTTCCGGTGGTGGAGGCGCATATGCGCCACGGCGCAGAGCCTGCGCGCTATACCTATTCCGGCGAAGTGTTCCGGCGTCAGGAGATGGATCCGGACCGGCCCAACGAATACCTGCAGGTCGGCTATGAGGTGTTCGAGCGCGATGATGCCGCGGCGGCGGATGCCGAGGTGTTTTCGCTGTTTGCGCTGCAGGTGCGGGGGCTGCCCTTGCGGGCGGCGACCGGTGATATCGGCATCCTGATGGCCGCCGTGCAGGGGCTGAACACCACGGGCAAACGCAAGGCGGCGCTGATGCGGCACATCTGGCGTCCGCGCCGGTTCCGCTCTTTGCTGGACCGCTTTGCAGGGCGCACCCCGGTGCCGGAAAGCCGCAGGAAGCTGCTGGAAACCGAGGGCGATCTGACCGGCTCGGCAATGGAGCTGGGCAAGCGCCGTGCGGCAGAGGTGCAGGCGCGGGTCGATGCGCTGCGCGAGGATGCCAAGGCGCCGCCGATTTCCGAAAACGAGCTGCTGGCGCTGGAAGCGCTGATGGCGGTCCGGGAGACGGTGCCGTTTGCCACCGAGCAGATGCGCGATATTGCCGTGGACCTGCCGCAGATCAACGCGGCGCTGGACCGGCTGGATGCGCGGACCGCAGCGATGAAGGCGCGCGGCGTGGACGTCGAGAACCTGGATTTCGAGGCGTCCTACGGGCGCACCTCGATGGAGTATTATGACGGGTTCGTTTTCGGCTTTTATGCCGAGGCGCGCCCCGATCTGCCGCCGGTCGCCAGCGGCGGGCGCTATGACGCGCTGACCCGGCAGCTGGGCGACGGCGAGGAGATCCCGGCAGTGGGCGGCGTGCTGCGCCCCGACCTGATGCTGCAGCTTGAGGAGACGCGCGCATGACCTTGAAGCTGGGCGTGCCGTCCAAGGGGCGGCTGATGGAAAAGACATTCGACTGGTTTGCCAAGCGCGGCGTGACCTTGTCGCGCACGGGGTCCGACCGGGAATATGCCGGCGCGGTCGAGGGCGTGTCGAACATGGAACTGGTGCTGCTGTCGGCGGGCGAGATCCCGCGCGAGCTGGCAGCGGGGCGCATTCACCTGGGCGTCACCGGCACCGACCTGGTGCAGGAGAAGCTGCCGCGTTTCGAACAGCAGGTGGAAGACCTGGCGGAGCTGGGGTTCGGCCATGCCGACCTGGTGCTGGCGGTGCCGCAGTTCTGGATCGACGTGGACACGCTGGATGACTTGGATGCGGCTGCCTCGGCGTTTCGGGCGCAGCACGGCCACCGCTTGAGGATTGCCACCAAGTACCACCGGCTTGTGCGGGAATTCCTGACCGATGCGGGCGTGGCGGATTACCAGCTGGTGGACAGCCAGGGCGCAACCGAAGGCACGGTAAAGAACGAGACCGCCGAGATGGTCGCCGATATCACCTCCACCGGCGAAACCCTGCGGGCAAACCACCTGAAGCTGCTGAGCGACGGCCTGGTGCTGAAGTCGCAGGCCACCCTGTGGCGCAGCCGGGTGGCGAAATACAGCGCCGATGACAAGGCGGCGCTGAATACTTTGCTGGATTTGCTGGAAAACCGCGCCTGAGCGCGGCGGCCTGTCTGGGCGGGCCGGTGCGCAACCTCAAGAAACCGTGAACATGGCGTGATGCCTTTCTCCGGCGCCCGGGTTTAAATCCGCGGCGCCGGTCTTAGCTGGGGTGGGGTAAACTCCAACTGAAAGGACAGGCTATGAAAATTCTGATGGTTTTGACGTCGCACGATCAGCTGGGGGACACCGGGGAAAAAACCGGGTTCTGGCTGGAGGAATTCGCCGCACCTTATTACGTGCTGCGCGATGCCGGCGCCGAGATCACCCTGGCCTCGCCCAAGGGCGGCCAGCCGCCGCTGGATCCGAAATCGGACTCTGAGGATGCCCAGACCGATGCCACCCGGCGGTTCAAGCAGGATGACGCAGCGCAGCAGGCGCTGGCCAATACAGTGAAACTGTCCGGCGTCGATGCGGATCAGTTCGACGCGGTCTTTTATCCCGGCGGCCACGGCCCGTTGTGGGATCTGGCCGAGAGTGCGGACAGCCGCAAGCTGCTGGAAAGCTTTGCCGCCGCGGACCGCCCGATCGGCGCCGTCTGCCACGCGCCGGGCGTGTTCCGGCACGTGAAGGGCAACGATGGCGAACCGCTGGTCAAGGGCCGCCGCGTGACCGGTTTCACCAACGGCGAAGAAGAGGGCGTGGGCCTGACCGATGTTGTGCCCTTCCTGGTCGAGGATATGCTGAAGGACAACGGCGCCGACTACCGCAAGGGCGATGACTGGGCGTCTTACGTCGAGGTCGACGGCAAGCTGGTCACCGGCCAGAACCCGGCGTCCTCGGAAGCTGCCGCCAAAGAGCTGCTTGCCTTGCTGAAGTAAAATAGCAGTGCTTGAGGGGCAGGCGGGTTGCCGCCTGCCCAGGCCGCCGCGGCGGCTGGATCAGATCACGCCAATCTCGGCCAGCGCCTGCGACAGCTCCGGCGGCAGCGGTTCTTCCTGTGTCTTGCCTGCGGGCAGGTCGGCAGGCGATTCCTCGGTCTTGAGGTAACGCCATCCCTGGAACGGGCGCTTTTGCGCCGTGTGGGTGCGGTGCACCTCCGGATCCAGCACGATGGCGCACCGGCGGATGCCGTCCTCGCCCGTCACCTCATCCAGCCGCAGGATGCGCTGGCGGCATTGGATCAGCCCCTTGATCACCCAGTAAATCGAGCCGCCATTCAGGATTTCGGCCTCGCGCTTGGGCCACATGCGGGTGACGTGGCGGGGCAGGCCGCCGGGCAGCTCCTTGCGGCGCATCGCTTGCCAGGCCATCAGGCTTTCGACGCTTTCGGTGCCCACCGAAAGCTTCACAAGATTCACGCGTTTATCCACAGGTTCCCCACAGAGTCGTCCATAGTTCTGACAGTATATAGTAGTTTACTGATCGCTGCCTTCAAGGTATTGTGTTCTTCCACGCTTTTGCTGCAAGTAAGCATTAACAATTCGCGGATTCGCTGCCGGGGTAATTTCCGGCGCCGGAGCCGCTTTTCCGACGCTAAGACGCCACTACGACTCAAAGGACCGACACATGAGCCGCTTTGCCGCCCCCATTGCCGAGCAGATCTGGGATATGAAGTACCGTTTCAAGCAGGCCGATGGCGCGCCGATCGACGTGACCGTCGAGGACACCTGGCGGCGGATCGCGCGGGATCTGGCGCGGGCGGAAAAGAAGCCGGAAGCGTGGGAAGAGAAGTTCTTTGGCGCGCTGGAGGATTTCAAATACCTGCCTGCGGGCCGGATCACTGCGGGCGCAGGCACCGCGCGCCAGGTGACCCTGTTCAACTGCTTTGTCATGGGCACCATCCCGGACAGCATGTCGGGCATCTTCGACATGCTGAAAGAGGCAGCGCTGACGATGCAGCAGGGCGGCGGCATCGGCTATGACTTCTCGACCATCCGGCCGCGCGGCGCCGATGTGAAGGGCGTGGCGGCGGATGCTTCTGGTCCGCTCAGCTTTATGGATGTGTGGGACGCGATGTGCCGCACCATCATGTCGGCCGGCTCGCGCCGCGGCGCGATGATGGCGACCATGCGCTGCGACCACCCGGACATCGAGCAGTTCATCACCGCCAAGTCCGACCCGGCGCGCCTGCGCATGTTCAACATGTCGGTGCTGGTCACCGATGCCTTCATGGAAGCGGTGAAGGCAGACGGCTCCTGGGAGCTGGTGTTCGATGGCAAGGTCTACCACACTGTCGAGGCCCGCGACTTGTGGAACAAGATCATGCAGGCGACCTATGACTATGCCGAGCCGGGCGTGATCTTCATCGACCGCATCAACAAGGCCAACAACCTCTCCTATATCGAGAACATCTGCGCCACCAACCCCTGCGGCGAGCAGCCTCTGCCGCCTTATGGCGCCTGCCTGCTGGGCTCGATCAACATGGCGCGGCTGGTGGCCAACCCGTTCGAGAAAGACGCGCATCTGGACCAGGAGGCGATGCAGGAGCTGGTCGCCACCGCCGTGCGCATGATGGACAACGTGGTGGACGTTTCCAAATTCCCGCTGGAGGCGCAGGCGGAAGAGGCCAAAAACAAGCGCCGGATCGGCCTGGGTGTCACCGGCCTGGCTGATGCGCTGCTGATGCTGGGTCTGGAATACGGCTCCGACGAGGCAGCGCGTCAGACCGACCGCTGGCTGCACGCCATCGCCCGCGCCGCGTATCTGGCGTCGGTGGAATTGGCCAAGGAAAAGGGCGCGTTCCCGCTGTTCGACGCGGAGGCGTACCTGAACTCCGGCAACATGCTGAACATGGACGATGACGTGCGCGACGCGATCCGCGAGCACGGCATCCGCAATGCGCTGCTGACCTCGATCGCGCCGACCGGCACAATTTCCCTGTATGCAGGCAACGTGTCTTCTGGCATCGAGCCGGTGTTTGCCTATGCCTATACCCGCAAGGTGCTGCAGAAAGACGGCTCCCGCACCGAGGAGGAAGTGGTCGACTATGCGGTGCAGATGTACCGCGAGAAATTCGGCGCGGATGCCAAACTGCCGGACTATTTCGTCAACGCCCAGACGCTGAGCCCCGCGGCCCACGTCAAGATGCAGGCGGCGGCGCAGAAGTGGATCGACTCGTCGATCTCCAAGACCATCAACTGCCCGGAAGACATCTCCTTTGACGATTTCAAGGACGTCTACATGCAGGCCTGGGACCAGGGCTGCAAGGGCTGCACCACCTACCGTCCGAACGATGTGACCGGCTCCGTCCTGTCGGTCAGCGAGAGCGCTGACACTACGCCGGGCGAAACCGCCAAGGCGCCGCATGAGAGCGACGTGGATGAGAACGGCGCCGAAGTGGTTTACATGTCCGAGCCGCTGGACCGCCCGCAGTCGCTGGAGGGCCACACCTACAAGCTGAAGTGGCCGGATTCCGAGCACGCGATCTACCTGACCATCAACGACATCATCATCAACGGCCACCGCCGCCCGTTCGAGGTGTTCATCAACTCCAAGAACATGGAGCACTACGCCTGGACCCTGGCGCTCACGCGCATGATCTCGGCCGTGTTCCGGCGCGGCGGCGATGTGTCCTTTGTGGTGGAAGAGCTGAAAGCGGTCTTCGATCCGCGCGGCGGTGCCTGGGTGCAGGGCAAGTATATCCCCTCGATCCTGGCGGCGATCGGTGGTGTGATCGAGACACACATGGTCAAGACCGGCTTCCTGGAAGGCGAGGGCATGGGGCTGAAGTCCGACCCGCAGGCGCAGGTGGTGAACCTGAACGCGCCGCGCGGCAAGGCCTGCCCGAGCTGCGGCCAGTTCGACATGCAAATGATTGAAGGCTGCATGACCTGCCGCAGCTGCGGCCACTCGAAGTGCGGGTGATTGGGTAAGTCGGTATTAGAGTTGTCTGTAATTGGCGTAAGATCGCTGCCCAAACGCCCTAATCGGCTGCCAATTGCAGGCCCCTAAATTTCCACCGGCCCAGAAATGGGCCGGTTTTTCTTTGTTTCAACGAGTTGGGAGCTGTTCCACCGTATTCTTCGAAATGGATCGGGCACACCGGTAAGTTCGTCCAGTTGACTACGGCGTCATTGTTCTGAGCGCTGAAACTTGACTTTGGCCAGGTTCTTTCCCTCGTGTCCTGAGCGCAGCTGTACAGCCAGAAACCAGGCGGCGCGGCTCGCTGGAAAAGGGTCGCCTATGCCCAGGTTCAAACTCATCGGCGCGGAGTTCTGCAATTCTGATAGAGAACGGCGGGTAATAGTGCGCCGCCTGGCGCGGTTTCTGAAAGAGCGCCGCGCCCAGGAGCGCGGCACCGTGCCACCGGACGGGACAGATTTTGAGGCCCCGTTCGGCGTTGAAGCCGGCTGTCGGGCAATGCATGCGGCGGTTCCGCAAAAAGCGCGCTGGCGCGGATCGCTCGCCGTGCCGGTTAGGAGAACCGGCCAAACGGTGCCTTAACAAGTCGGATTGCCACGGCCGGGACGAAACCCGATGCGGCAAGGCTGCCGGGAGTTTCCAGGGTTTCGCCTGCATCCAGACAATTGCCGCCCGGCTGCGCCACTGGTCAATTCGGCTTGGCCGCCACCTGTTGCAACGCTCTGTTTTTGCGGCGATTTATTGGGCGCCCCTTGCGCAATTAGTGCTTCTTTAAGCATATCGCCAGACCCTCAGAGGGCAATTCCATCATTGCGAGGGTACTATGAATGAGGTCATTTCTTCGACAATCCAACCCGATACCGCGGCGTTGCCGGATGTGTGGGGCTGGTTTGATGTAAGCCAGGATGACCGGGCCCGGGTCGCTGGTCTCCTGCCTCTTGCCGAACAGAATATCGATGCTGTCTTGCATGAATTCTACAGCCGTGAGGGAGGCTATGACGACCCTGGAGGCAAAGCCTCCCCGCTCGGTATGCAAGACTTGCAAGACGTGCGGGACGAACAGCGGCGGCATCTGCTGGAGCTTTTTGAGGCTGGCCGCGATCAGGACCTCTTTAAGGATCGCAAGCGCGCCGGGCTGTTCAATGAGACCTATGGCATTTCGCCCAGTTTTTATCTGGGACTGTTTACTTTCGCCATCAACCGGATCTGCGATCTGGTCTGGCAGGGCACTGACAGCGAAGCTGAAGCCCGGGAGATAGAGAGAGCATTGCGCAAAACAGCGGCCTGCCACCAGGCCATGACGGTCGAAGCTTTCTCGGCCGCCCGGAGCGACGCGATTGAACAACGTGAACGCCAGATGAGCGAACTGCCGACACCGGTGCTCCGCCTGCAGGCGGGGCTGTTGCTGGTGCCTGTCGTCGGCGTGCTCGACAGTCACCGTTCACGGCTTTTGACGATGCAGATTCTGGATGCAATCCGGGAGCAGAACGCCCGCGCCGTTGTGCTCGATATTACAGGGGTTGCTGCGGTCGACAGCATGGTCGCCAACCATCTGATACAGACGATGACGGCGACCCGCCTTATGGGGGCGCATTCGGTGCTGACCGGCATCAGTGCGGAGGTGGCGCAGTCGCTAGTCAAAATCGGTGTCACTGGCGAGGCGCTGAACCCGGCAGGAAATCTTGAGCGGGGTGTCGAAACCGCGCGCAAGCTTCTGGAGCGCTGACTTGGCCCGCCGTGTTCCCATCATAAGCCAAGGAGACCTGCTGATCGCAGCGGTTCAGGAGGAGCTGTCCGATAGCGACATCCAAGAGATGCAGAACCAGATCCTGCTCGCGGTGGGACGCTTGGCAGCCACCAAAGTCATCCTGGATGTCAGCCTTCTGGATGTGATCGACAGTTTCGGCACCAGAATGCTGAGCGATATCGCGGCCTCGGTCGCTCTGCGTGGCGCACGGATCGCGATCGTGGGCATCCGGCCTGAAATCGCAATGTCAATGGTGCTCTTGGGCCTGAAGCTGGAGAATGTCCCCACAGCCCTGAACCTGGATCACGGCATCTCTATCTTGCGAGAGGGTTCATGAACGCGCCCGCAGCGGACCCTGCTGTATTGCTGCAGCCGGTGTCCTGTGACAGCGATGTCGTGGCGGCCCGCCAGCTGGCGCGCCGGCTGGCCGATGAGCTGGAATTCAGCAGGCCTGACCAGGCCTTGATCGCAACTGCCGTTTCGGAGCTGGCCCGGAATATCGTGAACTATGCGCGAGAAGGAGAAATCGAGCTGTGCATTGCCACTGCCGGCTCACAGACCGGAATTAAGGTGACAGCCAGGGACCGGGGGCCGGGGCTGGCCGACGTGGAGCTGGCTTTGCAGGATGGTTATTCCACCGGCAACAGCCTGGGCCTTGGGCTGCCAGGAACGCGGCGTATCGTCGATGAATTCGATATCTGTTCGGAGCCTGGCCGGGGCCTCGTCGTGACGGTGGTGAAATGGCGGTGAGCACTGACGGCGGCAGCATCGCCTTTGAGGCTGGCGGTTCCCGGATCGACTGGGCCGCGGCGCAGGCGGCGAAGACGTCTGAATCTGTTTGCGGTGACGGCTATTTGCTGCGGCGCGCTGGCGATAGGCTGATGGTCGCATTGGCAGACGGCGTTGGCAGCGGACCCGGTGCCCGGGACGCTGCTAATGCTTGCCTGGAGGCGCTTGCGGAAGTCTCATTCGGTGCTATCGCGGAGCTGTTCGAGACCGCACATGACCGCCTTCGGGGCACCCGCGGCGCGGCGCTTGCCGTGGCCTTGATAGATCTTGAAAAGGCAGCCGTTGAGTGGGCCGCGCTCGGGGATGTGGAGGGGGTTATCTGCGCCCTCCTGCCGGGGGGCAATGACAGCGTCACAATCATGCAAAAGGGCGGAATTCTGGGGATGGACTCACCCAGGGTGCTCTCTCAAACCCAGCCGTTCCCGCCCGGCCATGCGTTGGTTCTTGCCTCGGACGGGGTTTCCCGGCGTTTCCGCCAAGCTCTGCCTAGTGCGCGCACCCCCCCTCAGGAGTGGGCAGCCGCCTGTCTCGGCACCTACGGCAAAGAGCGTGACGACCGCACAGTCCTGGCTGTTTCCCATCAGCGGAGGTGTCCATGACCGGTGTGGATTTAGCCCCGGCAAGTGAGGCCTTGGCGCTGGTGGCAAAACGGTATCAGGCAGCCTTGGCCGCATACATTGATAGCGGAGACACGGAGCACCTGGGAGAGGCCTACGAAACCGCGCGGCTTGCCTTGGAGGCGAAGGTGCCGTTGCCGGACTTTGCTCTGTTGCATTTTGCCGGCCTGCGCGAAGGCCTGATTTCGGCGGGCGGCACTGGCTGCTGCCTTGAGCGTGCGGAGGATTTTTTTCTCGAAGGCGTCACGGTCTATGACATGGCGCTGCGCGGCTATGTCGGTGGTATGGCCAGTTTAAGAAAGGAAATCGCGGAGCGCCGCCGGGTCGAGCAGGAATTGCGGGACATCACGTTTGAGCTGGCCCGCCAGCGCGATGAACTGGACCGGGAGGTCCGGAAACGGACGACCGAGATCCGCCTGCGCGCGGAAGAGCTGGAATGCACAAACCGGCAGCTGGTTCAGGCCAACCAGGACCAGTCCAATTTCACCTATGCCTTGTCCCACGACCTCAAGACGCCGATTAACACGCTCTATTGTTTTCTAGAGGTGTTGCTTGAGGACTTTCAGGCAGACTTGAAGCCTGAGGCGCGGGAGCTCATCAGTGATCTTATCGGCACGGCCCAGCGGATGCGGAACCTTGTTGATGATGTGCTGGATTACTCGAAAGTCGTCGGTCACCAGTTCGCACCGGAACCGGTGGATCTGCAGCAGATGGTTCAGCAGATCCTCAAGGATATGGACTCTTTGGTCACCAGCTCGCGCGCGCATGTCCGTGTGGGGGCTTTGCCCGCGGTTATGGGCAGCCCGTTCCAGATCCGGGTTCTGCTGACCAACCTGCTGTCAAACGCGCTGAAATACGGATGCGAGGGGCCGGAGGCGCAAGTCAGTGTCGGCTGTGCGCCCGCCGGAACGGAGGGCAAGGTGCGCCTGTCGGTGGCTGACAGCGGGCCAGGGATACCTGAGGAAATGCAGGACAGGATCTTTGAGTTGTTCAAGCGCTTGCACCGCTATGACCAATACCCCGGCTCTGGCGTTGGGCTGGCGCTGTGCAAGCGGGTGGCAGAAACCCACGGCACGGTGCTCCGGGTCACTTCGCAAGCTGGCAAAGGCGCGGCTTTCAGCGTCGATCTGAATTTGGAGGAGAAGCGGGATGGGTAGCCAGGACAAGGTCGTCTACGTCATTGATGATGACAGGATGGACCGCAAGTTCGCGGAACGCATTATCAGCAGGTCGCAGGTGTTCGAAAATTTCGAGCTGTTTGACGGGCCGCTGGCAGCGATGGAGTTCCTCCAGGATGGCGGACGGCCGCCGGAGCTCATCTTTCTGGACATCAACATGCCGCCCATTGGCGGGTTCGAGTTTCTTGAACAATACGCCGATCAGATCCAGGCTCTGGACCCGGTGCCTGTTGTTGTGATTGTCAGCACCACGGTCAATCCGGTGGACCTGGACCGCGCCGCCAAGGTCCCATTGATCAAGAAGTTCCTGTGCAAACCCCTGTCGCCAGAGCATTTGTCCGAAGCGGCGTCGCTTTTGCACTGACCTGGCACAGGATCCTAAACCATTGCTGCCGGCGGTGGTTGCCCCGTTCTGCACCCGCCGGTCCGGAACAGGGGCCAAGGCCCCCGGTTGCGTGGGGCGCCCACGTTTGCGGATCGCTGCCGTATCGCCGCGATTGGCTGCCTCGAGCCATTGTTTCCTGCCGCATCAGCCCTGCGCACAGCCGATGTCAAGGGCGTGCGCAGCCGTGCTGTCTGGGGCGGCTCCTCGTGCGGGCGGCCTTAATTCGGCACCTTTGGGCCGTAGCCGGTTTGATGAGGCAAAACACATCTTAGGCTGGACTGCGCTTGTCACGACGCCGCAGGCCGCTGCCGCCGATGGCGTCTTGCGGCGGCTGCGTTGCGCCGCAGCAGAAATTCTGCAGCCGTTCGGCCCCCCGCTGCTCTGGCGGGTCCTTGCGCGGCCCCGGACCTAGCCGTTTGACCCCAGCGCCAGCACTGCTATTCCTTCCACCGGACCCGGCAGAGAGAGTGACACCACATGCGCACCGGCATTCAGCAGCAAAACGCGGGCTCGCCGTCTGACGGGCCGGACCAGCCGAAGGCTCCGCTGCTGCGCAAGCGGTTTGACGATGGGCTGACGGCTGGCAGCCCGTTTGCGCAATGGGCGGCGGTCTGGAAGAAGATGCTGCTGGTGCAGGACGGCTCCGCCACACTGATCTGCGAGACGCTGGCTGACGGTCCGGTGCAGCTGGACGTTCTGCATCAGCAGATCACCGCGGATGTGCCGGCAGAGGTCAGGGCGCATCTGCCCGGAAAATCCTTTATCGAGCGCCAGGTCTGCATGTCGCACCGGGGCGAAGTGATGATGGATAACCTGACCTATGTCGCGCTGGAGCAGCTGGATCCGGAGGTGCAGCGGCATCTGGAACAGGGGCTGTCGCCGATCGGATACATCTTTGACATCAAGCTGACCCGTAAAAAGCCGGTGTCCTGCCCGGAGGGGGTTCTCGACCGGCTGTGGCAGCGGTGCGGCGTGCCCGACCCGGAGGCGGCACGCACCTATGTGCTGGAGATCGAAAATACCTCCTGCATGCTGATCACCGAAACCTACCGTTCCGGCATGCTGCAGGGGCTGCCGCTGACCGGCCCGGCTGCGCAGACCGCCTGAGAGGACTGCCGGCACGCCGCCAGTGTGCAAAGCGCGCCTCACCCCAGCGCAAGCATTTACATGGCCTGCGACACCTGCCGGGCAAGCTCTGCCAGCGAACGGGAGAGAGCGTCGGCGGCGGCCGCCGGTCCGGTGCCGCTGACTGGTGTCTGGATATCAAAACGCCTGACGAATTCCCGCACTGTGCCTTCGGGCGAGGAGACCGCGAACTGTCCGGTCAGCTCAAAGATCCCGTCGGCGCGGGCATAGGCCTGATCCACCCGCACATCCAGCCGGGCGTCCGGGCCGGTGTTCAGCGGCCAGGGTTCGATCGCGGCGGAGGCGCCGGTGCGCTCGTTCAGCCCGCGCGCCAGGGCGGCGGTCATGCCGCGGGCCGGATCATCGGCCCATTGCGCGCCGCCAAGCGCAAACAGCGCGCCGCCTTCGCCCTCGGCCACGATCTCGGAGGCGGCGGCATAGGAGGGCAGGGAAACCAGCCGCACCTCGATGGTGCGGGAGCGCAGGTTGGCGACCTTTTCACCCGGTGCTGCGGAAATCAGATAGCGGGCATCATTGGACGGGGCGCAGGCCGCCAGCAGGGCAAAGGGAAGCGTCAAAGACAGGGGTTTTATCATCTTATTTTCCAAACAGCAGGGAATTCGGATCGCGTTCAATCTTGCGCGCCAGCTGGGAGACGGCGCGGGCGGCGGTCTTGACCTCGCGCAGGGCGTCCAGTGTTTCTGAGTTGAAGCTGGAGCGGGCGCCATAGGAGGCGATCAGCGCCTCGGACTGGGCGACCAGCCGTTCCAGCCGGGCGGAAAGGGCCGGCAGGCCCTCGGCAGCGGCGGCCACGGCATCGGCGGCGCCGCGTGCAGAGGCCATAGTGGCATTGGCATTGTCCACCAGTCCGCCCTGGCGCAGCGCCTCCAGCGTGCGGCGCATTTCATCCAGCGCCCCGGTCAGGGCAGGGGGCAGATCCCGGGCCTCCTCGGTGCCGATGAAGGCGTCGGCGCTCTTCATCAGCTGGCTGGCGGAGCGGATCAGCTCTTCGGCTTCCAGCGCGTTGGCTTTGGCCGCCAGGTCACGGACGTCGCTGACCAGGGCAGGCAGCTCCTCTGATGCGGCGGCGAGGCTGGTGGCGGCCTGGCTGCCCTGTTCCAGTGCGGCGCTCAGGTTGGCAACTGCCTTGCTTTGCTGCAGATCCGCCAGAATGCCGCGCAGGTCCGCGACAGTAGCGTTCAGCTCAGCCGGCAGGGCGCGGGTGCCGGGGTCGGCAACCAGCGCGCGGGTGTCCTCCAGCAGCGCCACCGCAGCGGCGGGCACCTCACGGGTGCTGTCGGCAGAGGCCAGGTCTTCGATGCTGGCAAGGGTGGCAATGGCCTGCGCCATCAGCTCTTCCACCGGCAATTCGCTTATGCGCTCCATCGCGCCTTCGGCGGTTGCGGTGAAATCGGGCAGGTCGGAGGGCGCGCTGGGCAATTCAGGAAACGGCTCCGCGCCGCGGTCAAGCTGCGCCGGGGCGGCCTCATCCAATGTGACCAGTTCAACGATCAGCTCTGAGCTGAGCAGCCCGGCAGAGGCCAGCCGCGCCCGCAGCCCGCCATCGACGGCCTGTTCGAGGAAATCCAGCACCTCAGCCTCTCCGGCACCGGGCGGCAGCCCCATCAGCGCAGGCTCCAGCAGCAGCTTGGCAATCAGCCGCACCTCTGCTTCGTCGCTATCACTCTGAATGGCAGCGTTCAGCGTGCTGACCTCGCCGACCTTCACGCCGCCGAGCTTGACCGCGGCGCCGCTGGCGAGGCCGGCAACCGACTCGTCAAACGCGACCGCTACCGCCACACCACCCGACCGCGACCGGGCAAACGCGGTGCGGCGGGCCGCGGCCTCGTCCTCGTGAATGTCGAAAACCGTGCCTTTGCCCACTGGTTTGCCGCCGTCGAAGACGGTGTCGAACTCGATACCGCCGGCCACCAGCGAGGCGATGCTGTCGACATCAAGCGACAGCCCGCTGGCCCCGAAGGAGACAGAAAAGCCGGAGGTGTCCCAGAACCGTGTGGCGGAGTTGATGCGCCGGTCATGCGGGGCGTCGATGAAGGCGTCGACAACGATGCTGTCGCCGCTGACGGTCAGGCGGGGTTGCTCCAGCCGTCCGACCTCGACGCCGCGGAACAGCACCGGCGCGCCTTCGGAGATCATGCTGCCGTCGGTCGTGCGCAGGGTGATCCTTCGCCCGTCCCGTCCCGGCTGCACCAGCGGCGGCCCGTCTTCGCCCTCAAAACTGGTGGCGGCCACGCCCGGCTCCTGGTCCCAGGTGCCTTCGATGTAGACGCCGGACAGCACAGTGCTGAGCCCGGAAATGCCGCGGGTGCTGACCTCCGGACGAACCACCCAGAAGGCGGCGTCCTGATCCAGGTAGGGGGCAATCTCCTTGTCGATGCGGGCCCAGACAGAGACCTTGCTCAGATCGCCGGCAAAGCCTACGTCCTCCACCCGGCCGATCACCACGTCACGGTAGCGCACCGTGGTTTCGTTGGCGACGACCCCGGAGGCGTTGTCAAAGGCGATCCGGATCAGCACGCCACGGTCGCTGTAGGCCTTCCAGGCGACACCCAGCGACACCGCCAGCGCCGCCAGCGGCACCAGCCAGACCAGCGACAGGTTGCGCCAAGGCGACGGGCGCTGTGCGGAGACTTTCATTTCGGCGGGTTCAGGCGTGCTCATTCATATTCTCGCTTTTCCGCGTTCCAGATCAGCCGCGGATCAAAACTCTGGGCCGCCAGCATGGTGAAGGCAACCGACAATGCAAAACTGACCGCGGCAATCCCCGGGAAGACGGCAGCGGCGAAATCCAGCTGAACCAGGGCGGTCAGGATCGCCACGACAAAAACATCGATCATCGACCAGCGGCCGATAAACTCAACAACCTCATAAAGCACCAGCCGGCCGTGGCTGCCAAGGGTTGCGGGCCTGCGGACCGAGACCGCCAGGTAGCCGATGGCCAGAAACTTGGCGACCGGGATCACGATGCTGGCAAAGAACACGATGAAGGCGACCCCGTAGGAACCATGGCTGAACAATTCCGCGATGCCGCCGATCAGAGTATTCTCCGAAGCGCGGCCAAAGGTGGTGGTGCGCAGCATCGGGTAGATATTGGCGGGGACATAGGCAATCAGCCCTGCCGCCAGCCAGGCCCAGACCCGCTGCAGGCTGGCTGCGGAGGGCGGCGTCAGCTCGCTGCGGCAGCTGTAACAGGTCTGCGCGCCGCCCGGATTGACGGCCCCGCAGGTGCGGCAGCCGGTCAGCCCGGCCTCGGCTGCGGTCAGGAACCGCGGCGGGTCTTCAGGGTTTTCCATACGGTCAGCCTGCAAATTGTACTGTCAGTCAGGATGGTCACCACCAGAAGCGCTGCAAAGGCCCAGAAGGCGGGGCCCAGCCCGACCCGGGCGAGTCCGGACACTTTGACCAGGGCGACCGCCACACCGATAATGAAGATCTCGGCCATTGCCCAGGGCTTGAGCCATTCCGCCCAGCGGTAGACCGCGGCGGCATGCGGGGCAGGGTGCCAACCCAAGGCCATCGGCGCCAGGGTGTAGACCAGGGCGCCATAGCGGGCGGCAGGCAGCAGCACGATCAGCAGGCCGGTGGCCAGCGACAAGGGCGCCATCGGCCCGCGGGAAAAGGCCAGCACCGCATCCAGCACCGAAGCCCGGTGCGACAGTCCCTGAGCCTGCAATTCCAGAAACGGGAAACCGGCCGCGGCGGCCAGCAGGATCAGCGCGGTCAGCGACAGCATCGCGATACGGGTCATCGCCCCGGACTTGGGTGCCGCCAGCACGGTGCCGCAGCGGGCGCATCTGGCGACCGCATGCTTGGCCACCTCCTGATCGCGGTGCAGCACGTCGCAGGCAGGGCAGGCAATCAGCTGTTCTGGGTCCATCTCATCCTTGTCCGGTCGCGCAGCCAGCCTCAGCACGAAGTTCCGCCTGCCGCGGCCTGAGCTGCAAGCGTCTCCTTGCTGACCCGCCTGTAATTGGCGAAGGCGTTGGCGCTCATAACCACAAAGAAACTGTCCATATCAATCAGAACATAGCCTTTTTCCAGCAGCGCGCGCGAGAGAGCGGTGACATCGTCGTCATACAGCCGGCGCCGTCCGCAGATCTCCTGCAACAGTTTGCGCGGGATTCTGTAGCGCCCGGAGGTCTTGCCGCCGAATTCCTGGGAATAAAACCCTGCCAGGGCATTTGCGGCAGTGTTAAAGACGGGCATTCAATTTTTCCGGAAGATTTTTGCCTATAGACAAGAAAATATCACGTATGTACTGGGGCGGCAACCGCAGGTCTCCGGCAGCGAGGAGCAGCAGCCTGCGCACGTGGCATTCGGCCGAGGGGGCAGGATTGCAGGCGGCTTACCTGCGTCCACTCTCGCCACGGGCAGTTGCGCAAGAGACAGGAAAGGATTTCAGATGAGACTTGCCAAGCAGGCGGGCAGTGTCAAACCTTTCACCCGCAAAGGTCTCAGGACCGGGGCCGTTCAAATCAAGGGGGCAGTATGAAGGCAAGGCAGCATTTCACCATCGGCCACGCCAAGGTGGCGCCGGGCTCACGGCTGACGGTTGACCTGCCGGTCAGCGTTCTGTCCGACCACACGCCGGTCACGATGTCGGCGCATGTTGTGCATGGCCGCCAGGACGGGCCGACGGTGTTTGTCAGCGGCGGCGTGCACGGAGACGAGGTGATCGGCGTGGAGATCATCCGGCGGCTGCTGCGGGCGCCGAACCTGACGACGCTCAAGGGCACGCTGATTGCGGTGCCGATCGTCAACGCCTTCGGCTTCATAAACCACTCCCGCTATCTGCCCGACAGGCGCGACCTCAACCGGGTGTTTCCCGGCAGCGAGCATGGTTCGCTGGCTTCGCGTCTGGCGCATCTTTTCATGACAGAGGTGGTGGCCCGTTCGGACCTCGGTATCGACCTGCATTCGGCAGCAATCCACCGGACCAACTATCCGCAAATCCGCATCTCGCCCGATAATCCCAGCACCCGCGAGCTTGCCGGCGTCTTTGGCGCCCCGATCGTGATGCAGTCGCCGCTGCGCGACGGCTCGCTGCGCGGCGCGGCCAAGGAGACGGGCAAGGATGTGCTTCTGTATGAGGCGGGCGAGGGCCTGCGCTTTGACGAACTGTCGATCCGTGCCGGGCTGGCGGGTATCCTGCGGGTGCTGCGGCACATGGGAATGGTCCCGGCCAAGGGCATATCCAAGCCCAAGTCGCAGCCGCAGTTCTGCGTCTCCAGCAAATGGCTGCGGGCGCCGATGGGCGGGCTTCTGCGGGTGTACAAGGACGATGGCGAACTGGTCCGGGAAGGGGAGCTGATGGGCTCGGTGTCCGACCCGTTCGGTGAGCATGACGAGGAGATCCTGGCGCCTTTCGACGGGCTGATCGTCGGGCGTGCGGTAATGCCCATCGTGAACGAGGGCGATGCCGTGTTCCACCTCGGCAGGGTCCGCTCCGTCGAGAAGGCGGAGGATTCGGTGGAGGACCTGAGCGCCCAGCTGGAGGACGACCCGATGTTCGACGAGGATGAAATTCTCTGAACGGCAACATGGGGGCCAGCACTTGCCAATGGGTCCGGCTGCTCAACACGCGGTTGCCGCAGCCTTTGGCAGGCGCACCTTTTGCCGAGGATTTCCGCAGCGGCAGCAACTTTTTCTTGCCGCAACCAAAGTGATGCGCTACGCGCGCTTTACCGGTCCCGCAAGGGCTAAGAGGGAATCCGCGGTGCCTGCCGGGCACCAACCGGAACTGCCCCCGCAACTGTAGGCGGCGAGTGCTGAGCCATCGCGTCACTGGATCCCAGCGGTCCGGGAAGGCGGCCCAGACGATGACCCGCCAGTCAGGAGACCTGCCGGTATGAAACCGAAGCACACCGGACGGGGTTGTCCGGGGAGGTTGCCGGCAGACCGCGCTGCTGCTTTCAGGCGGCGCAGAGGAAGGGCTCAGGCCCTCCGCACTGCCGGTCAATGCCCTTTCACCCGTTCTCCGGTCATTGACACATGGAGATCGAAAATCATGTTTCTGCGTTCCGGCCTGATCGGCCTTTCCTTCACCGTCGCGGCCCAGGCCGCGGCCGCCAGCGAGAGCTTTCCACTGACCATCGAGAACTGCGGCCAGACCGTCACCTTCGAAGCACCTGCGGCGTCTTCCGTCACGGTTGGCCAGGCGGCCACGGAAGTGCTCTATGCGCTTGGGCTGGGGGATAAGGTGCTGGGCACTTCGGTCTGGTTCAACGATGTTCTGCCGGAATACGCGGACGTGAACGCCAAGGTCGAACGGCTGGCCGACAACGACCCAAGCTTTGAAAGTGTGGTGGCCAAACGCCCGGGCCTGGTTGCAGCGCAGTACGAGTGGCACGTCGGCCCCGAGGGCGTGGTCGCCAAGCGCGAGCAGTTCCATGACCTGGGCATCCCGACCTATGTGATGCCCGCCGATTGCGCAGGCAAGGACAACACCACCGGCGGCGACGGCACCCGCACGCAGATGTTCACCACCGAAAGCCTGTATCAGGGGATCGAGGAGCTGGCAGCGATCTTCGGCGAGGCCGAAAAGGGCGCTGAGCTGGTCGCCGACTACAAGACGCGTGAGGCTGCGGCCGTTGCCAAGGCGCAAGAGGTTGCGCTGGAGGATGCCTCCGCCGTGTTCTGGTTCTCCTCGCCTGAGCTGGAGAGCGATCCGTTTGTGGCCGGCCAGAAAGGCGCGCCGGGCTACATGATGCAGCAGCTGGGCCTGCGCAATGTCATCGAGACCGACGAGGAATGGCCGACCGTCGGCTGGGAAACCATCGCCAAGGCCAATCCGACGGTGATCGTGATCGCCCGCATGGACCGCCGCCGCTTTGCTGCCGACGATTATGAGAAAAAACTGGAATTCCTGCGCACCGACCCGGTCGCCAGCCAGATGGACGCGGTCAAGAACAACCGTATCGTGGTGATGGACGCCCAGGCGATGGATGCCACCATCCGCGCCATCCCGGCGCTGGAAGACCTGGCCGCTGAGCTCAGCGCGATCGGCAACGGCGGATGAGCGCAGCCGCCGCACTTGCATGGCACGGCGTCCGGGGCGCTTGCCTGGCGCTGCCGGTGCTGGCTGCGGCGGTTCTGGCAGGCGCAATGATCGGTGAGACCTCGATTGCGCCTGACCTTGTCCTGTCCGTTCTGGTCAACAAGCTGGCCGGGGCGGGGCTGCCGGTGGACCCGGTGGATCAGGGCATCATCTGGAGCTACCGGCTGCCGCGGGCACTGGTGGCCGGGGCCTGCGGCGCGGCGCTGGCGGTGACCGGTGTGGTGCTGCAGGCGCTGCTGCGCAATGCGCTGGCAGATCCGTACATCCTTGGCATTTCCGCCGGCGCCTCGACCGGGGCGGTGGCGGTCACGATTGCAGGGTTGGGCGGCGGTGCGCTGTCGCTGTCCTTTGGTGCTTTCAACGGGGCGCTTCTGGCCTTTGGCTTTGTCGCCATTCTGGCGCGCGCCGCCGGGGCGGGCAGCAGCCGTGCGGCGGCGGCGCAGATCGTGCTGGCGGGCATTGCCGGCTCGCAGCTCTTTAACGCGCTGACTGCCTTCATTATCGCCAAATCTGCCAATGCGGATCAGGCGCGCGGCATCATGTTCTGGCTGATGGGCAACCTCAGCGGCGTGCGCTGGCCGGATGTGTGGCTGGCGGTGCCGCTGGCGCTGGCCGGCTGGATGATTTGCCGGTTTCACGCGCGGGCACTGGATGCCTTCACCTTTGGCACCGATTCCGCCGCGGCGCTGGGCATCCCGGTGCGGCGGGTGCAGGTGGTGCTGATCTTTGCCACCGCGCTGATGACCGCGGTGATGGTGTCGATTGTCGGCTCCATCGGCTTTGTCGGCCTGGTGATCCCCCATGCGGCGCGGTTCCTGGTTGGCCCCGGCCACCGCCGGCTGATGCCGGCCGCGGCGCTGACGGGGGCGGTGTTCCTGATCGGCGCCGACATCGTGTCCCGTGTCATCATCCCCGGCCAGGTGCTGCCCATCGGCGTGGTCACCGCGCTGATCGGAGCGCCGGCCTTTGCCATCATCCTGGTGCGCGGGCAGAGGACGGCGCGATGAGGATCGAAGCCCGCAGCCTATCCTTCTCCGTGCGCGGCAAGGCGCTGCTGTCGGACGTGTCTCTGGCGGTGCAGCCGGGTGAGACGCTGGCGCTGGTCGGTCCGAACGGCTCCGGCAAATCAACGCTGATGCGGTTGCTGGCGGGACTGGCCCGGCCCTCGCAAGGCGAAGTGCTGCTGGCGGAGCAGCCGCTGGCGCGGCTGTCGCGCCGGGAAATTGCCCAGCGGATCGCCATAGTCGAGCAGCAGGCCGACACCGCCGAACGTATCACGGCGCGTTCAGTGGTAGAGCTGGGCCGCACCCCCTGGCTGTCGGCGCTGCGGCCCTGGAGCGGGGAAGACACCCGGCAAGTGGACAAGGCGTTGAAGACGGTGGAAATGGAGGGGTTCGCCAAGCGGGAATGGGCGACGCTCTCCGGCGGAGAGCGGCAGCGGCTGCATATCGCGCGGGCGCTGGCCCAGCAGCCGGGGCTGCTGCTGCTGGATGAGCCGACCAACCATCTGGACATCCACCACCAGCTGTCGATCCTGCACTGCATCCGCAATCTGCAGGTGACCGCCGTGGTGGCGCTGCATGATCTGAACCAGGCGCTGACCTGCGACCGGGTTGCGGTGCTGTCGGGCGGGCGCTTGGTGGCATCGGGAACACCGCAGCAGGCGCTGACACCGGAAACGGTATCTGACGTTTTCGGGATCACGGCCCGGCAGGTCCGGGATGCGGAGGGCAGTGCGCCGCACCTGTCCTTTCACCTGGCCTGAGGCGGGCGGCGAAACGCTCCCGCCGTTGCCGGTCTTCCTGACGGAAAGCCGCAGCGCCGGCGTCGCGCCGTTTCCGTTACCCCGGCAGATCCGCGGACAGGTCACAAGACTGGATAAAGGCGCTGCATTCCGCAGTCAGCCCCGCGAAGCGGGAGCGTTCGCGCTGATAGAGGTAGACCTCCCGTTTGTCAGGCAAATCAGCGATGGGACGGAAGGCGGTTGTTTCCGGCATGAAACGCGCAACTGTTTGCGGCAGCACCGTCACCCATTTGCCCGTCCGGACCATGGTGATCAGCGAGTGGGTGTTGTGAATCGTCACATCGGCCGTGCTGATGGCCTCGGCAAAGCGTTCGTTGCGGATCAGTTCGCACAGGGCATTACGCACA
Source organism: Leisingera sp. (assembly GCF_982940295.1). Taxonomy (NCBI): domain Bacteria; kingdom Pseudomonadati; phylum Pseudomonadota; class Alphaproteobacteria; order Rhodobacterales; family Roseobacteraceae; genus Leisingera; species Leisingera sp. The sequence goes on along the minus strand of NZ_CEYXRG010000004.1, from coordinate 190,008 downwards.
AAGCCAGGGCCGGCGATATCAGCGATGGCGGGACGGGCGTCCTGCAGAATCAGCGGGTGGCTGGTGGAACAGACGAGGCCGAAACGGTCCTCGAACAGAGGCACCGCCTTGACCCCGTTCAGCGGATGATAGCCGGACGCGATGCCGATGTCCGCCTTGCCTTCGGCCAATGCGTCCAGAACCTGCTGGGTGTCGGTATCGCGCAGCTCGATTTTCAAGCCCGGGTGGCGGGCGGTCATATGCTCCAGCACTGACGGAAAGACCAGCGCCGCCACGGAGGGCACCGAGACGATGCGGATCAGCCCGTGAATGGCCTCAGCCGCCATCTCAATGGCCTGTACCGTCTGATCGAACCGGCGCACCTGTTTCTGGGCCAGCTCAAAGACTTGCTCCCCCAGCGGTGACAGCTGGTTCTTGCGCTCCCCTTCGAACAGCTTCTTGCCCAGATGATCTTCCATCTGCTTGAGCGTCATTGAAATGGCAGACTGGGTGCGGCCCATCCGGGTTGCCGCTTCTGACAGGTTTCCGGTCTGCGCCACTGTGCAGAAGGCACGCAGCATTTCTATCTTCAGGGCCATGGCTTCAGAAATCATGAAGTTATGTTCAGTTTATTGAGTTTGACTGATGCTGGCGGAGAAGTCCATCCTGCCGCAAACCTGAAATTCAGCATCTGGGGCTTCTCCGTGACCAAACTGAACCTGATTGCCGGCGAATGGCTGGCGGGCGAAAGCGAAATCGAAAACCGCAACCCTTCGGATCTGAGCGATCTGGTAGGCATGTTCGCCCAGGCCAGCGCCGATCAGCTGGAAGCGACCCTGGATCAGGCGCAGAAGGCGCAGGCCGAGTGGGCGGCTTACGGGCTGGAGCGCAAGCAGGCGGTGCTGATGAACATCGGCAATGAGCTGATGGCCCGCGCCGAGGAGCTGGGCACACTGCTCAGCCGTGAAGAGGGCAAGCCGCTGGCTGAGGGTAAGGGCGAAGTTTACCGCGCCGGCCAGTTCTTCACTTATTACGCAGCCGAATGCCTGCGCCAGATCGGTGAGAACGCCGACTCCGTGCGCCCGGACATCGAGGTCGACGTGCGCCGCGAGGCGGTGGGCGTTGTCGCCATCATCTCGCCCTGGAACTTCCCGACCGCAACCGCTTCCTGGAAGATCGCGCCGGCGCTTTGCTACGGCAATGCCGTGGTTTGGAAACCCGCCAACATCACCCCCGCCTCGGCCGTTGCCCTTACTGAGATCATCGCGCGCCAGGACATCCCCAAGGGCCTGTTCTCGCTGGTCATGGGTTCCGGCCGCTCGATCGGCCAGCGCCTGGTCGAAAGCCCCAAGGTGAACGCCATTTCCTTCACCGGCTCGGTGCCGGTGGGCAAGGGCATCGCCGCCGCCGCCATCCAGAACCTGACCAAGGTGCAGATGGAGATGGGCTCCAAGAACGCGCTGGCCGTCATGGACGACGCTGATCTGGACCTCGCCGTCACCCTGGCGCTGGGCGGCGCGTTTGGCGGCACTGGCCAGAAGTGCACCGCTTCCTCCCGGCTCGTGGTCCACGCTGCCGTGCACGACGCCTTTGTTGAGAAACTGGTGGCGGGCGCACAGGCGATGAAAGTGGGCCACGCGCTGGAAGCGGGCGTGCAGATGGGCCCGGTGGTCAGCGAACAGCAGCTGAATGAGAACCTGGCCTATGTCGATCTGGGCACCTCCGAAGGCGCGGAACTGGCCTGCGGCGGCCAGCGTCTGGAGATGCCGCACGAGGGCTTCTACATGTCCCCCGGCGTGTTCCTGAACACCACCAATGATATGCGCATCAACCGCGAGGAAATGTTCGCGCCGCTGACCAGCGTGATCAAGGTCGGCAGCTATGACGAAGCGCTGTCTGTGGTGAACGACACCAACTTCGGCCTGACCTCGGGCATCGTCACCCAGTCGCTGGCCCGCGCCACCCACTTCCGCCGCAACGCGCGCACCGGTGTTGTCACCGTCAACCTGCCGACCGCAGGCACCGACTACCACGTGCCCTTCGGCGGCCGCGGCGACAGCTCCTATGGCCCGCGCGAGCAGGGCAAGGCGGCGGCGGAATTCTACACCACCGTCAAGACCGCCTACATCAGCGCCGGCAAGCCGGTCTGATGCAGGGACGGCACGGCAGGTTCGCGCCCGGCCCCGAGGGTGGGCGCGCTGAGATCTGCGATGGTGCCGCCTTTGCGAACAAACGTCACTTTCTGCCCCAACGGTGCCACCATTTCGCGCCCGCCCTGGGGGGCGGGGTCGGGCGCGAACCGGATCGCAAGCGATCCGGAGGAGAAAACTAATGACCGGATACCGTATCGACTGCCTGCAATATGCCAACTGGTCGGAAAAGATTTTCCGCCAGCTGCGCGAGGGCAACGTGGACGCGATCCATGTCACCATTGCCTATCACGAGAACTTCCGCGAAACGGTTCTGAACTTCGAGAAGTGGAACCGCTGGTTCGAGCAGTACCCGGACCTGATCATGAAGGGGCAGTGGGCCTCGGACATCGACAAGGCCCGCGAAACGGGGCGCACCGCGGTGTTCTTCGGCTTTCAGAACCCCTCGCCGATGGAAGACGATATCGGCCTGGTCGAAATCCTGCACACCCTGGGTGCGCGTTTCATGCAGCTCACCTACAACAACCAGTCGCTGCTGGCGACCGGCTGCTACGAGGCCGAAGATCCCGGCATCACCCGCATGGGGCGCCAGGTGATCAAGGAGATGAACCGGGTCGGCCTGGTTGTGGACATGAGCCACTCTGCCGACCGCTCCACCATCGAGGCGGCGGAGATCTCCACCCGCCCGATCGCCATCACCCATGCCAACCCGCATGAGTGGTCGCCGGCCCTGCGCAACAAGAAGGACGATGTGCTGCGCGCAGTCACCGGCCACGGCGGCATGCTGGGTTTCTCGGTCTATCCGCACCATCTGAAGGACAAGTCCGACTGCACCCTGCAGAGCTTCTGCGAGATGATCGCACGCACTGCCGACAAATACGGGGTGCAGCACCTCGGCATCGGCACCGACCTTTGCCAGGACCAGCCCGACAGCGTCGTGGAATGGATGCGGGTCGGCCGCTGGAGCAAGGAAATCGACTACGGCGAAGGATCAGCCGCCGCTCCGGGTTTCCCGGAAATGCCCAGCTGGTTCAAGGACAACCGCGACTTTGGAAACATCGAAGAGGGCCTTCGCGCGACGGGCATGAACGATGACGAGGTCAGCGGCATCATGGGCGGGAACTGGTACCGGTTCTTTGCCGAAAACTTTGGCCCAAAGGGATAGGTCATGGAAACAACCGCGCAGACAACGATATCACGACGGGACCCGGCGCAGGTGATGCGCCTCAGCCGGCTCGGCTCTCTGCACCAGTGCCGCCTCAGCTTCATGCGGGTGCTCACTCGGCGCATGGCCGAGGAGAACTGGAGCTTCTCCCGGCCCAAATTCGATATCGATGCCAAGGGTGTCGGTGTTGCGGTCTATACCGCCACCGGCCCCGCGCGGTCTTATTCCCTGGTGGCATTTGCCCACGACCTGCCGCCGGAGATGCGGTCGGACCGGGTGATTGCCACCGCTTGGGATGCGACCTTCACCCTGTTCGACGGGGTTCCAACGGATGCCGACATCGAGCGGCTGTCGAAAAACGTGCCCTATCAGGAGGCCGGCCGGGTCAACGAGAAGTCCCTGTCGGTCTCCCGCGCCAACCGTTCTGTGCGCCTGTGGGCGCATTTCGTCGACGCGCTGTCGCAGGGCCAGCAGCCGGACCCGGAACAGGTGGACGCCGTTGGTTACCTGATGCGCACGACTGCCGTTTACGGCTCCGGCAAGCTGGGGGCTGCCGACCGGGAGGCGATTGCAGACCGCCCCGAACTCAGCGCGCCGTTCCAGGCAGAGATGCTGTCGGTCTACCTGACCCGCGTCTTTGTCCGCGATTTGGTGGAGCATATGGCCCGCGCCCAGGGCGGAGAAAACGCCGTGCGGCTGGCGCCCGAAACCGCGCTTCGGCTGGGGATCGGCAACTCCACCGGCCTTGGCATGGCGCCCTACATCGTCAATCACCCGGTGCTGTTCAACAACTGGATCATGGCGCGGGAGGAGGCGATTGCCCGGGTGCGCTCGGTGGAGACCGCCACCGCAGAGGAGGCTGCCTGTTTCCGCCGGATGCTGCGGCGAAGCGAACTTTCGGCAGCCCGCTGGCACTCGGAACACCCGGTGCAGATCGAAAAGCTGGCGAGCCTGCACAAAGATCTGGAGGCGCTGGCCGCCTGGGTGGCGGCGGATGATCTGCTCAACGACTATCCCTGGGACCGGCTTATCCGCTGGAGCGAGACCGCGCTGGGGCTGGAAGGGCAGGAACTGGCGGCCTCGCTGATCCTGGAGCCTTATGCCGAGCTGGTGGACGGGCTGTCCGACTGCATGGCTGACAGTAACAAGGAAGCCTTTGTGATCGACGGCGCGATGCCGGTTGCACAAGTGCGGGAGCTGATCGGGGACAGCTTTGGCTGGGCGCTGGAGCTGGACTGGAGCGCGCGCGAAAACTGCGCCCGGGCCTGGTACGTCTCGGAGGAGAAGCTGGAACCGCGCATGGGCGAGCGGTTCGACGAGCCCATCGCCAATTACGAGCAGCCGCTTGCGCCCGCCCGCGATGCTGCCTTGGCCTATGCGGCGCTGGCTGAGTGGGACGGGCAGGAGCCAGTTGCGGCCTTCCTGCTGCGCCACCCGGAACACCGTCACACGGTGCGCCGGGCACAGATGAGCCGGGTGGCACCCTATGGCGAGATCCGCAGCAACACCATCAGCGACCGTGTTCTGCCGGTCGACATGCTGCGGGCCAAGCTGTCGTTCTTCGGAGCCACGCATTTCGACCCGCGCTCCGACCGCTGGGTTCGGATCTGCATGTATGCGGGCGCGCCCTATCCCGAAGACCTGACCACCGCCAACGCCGACTTGTGGGTTTATCCGGAGGCAAACCAATGAGCTATGCGCTGAACGAAGTGGAAGCCACCGCCAAACGCGCAGCTCGCGGCGCCGGCTATGACTGGGGCCTGGCCGAGGAGGCCGCCAAGGCCACCCGCTGGCTGTGCGCGCAAGGGCTGGACGGCGCGGCAGTTCTGGCCGGTCTGCTGGAGGCCGGCTACGCATCCGAACGGAACGCTCACGTGCCCCAAGACCTGGAGGGGGACTGGCTGGCCGCCGCACCGCTATGCCCGCTGGCGACCGGCGCGGCCCTGTCGGACTGCGCCGCACGGCTGCAGGACACACCGCGGAAGATGGGGCCTGTTACCCGGCCTGCGATGATCCTGCCCTTTGCCGCGATGGCCGCCCGTCAGCTTGGCGCTTGCGTTACCGTCGAAGGCGAGGGCTTTCAGGCCGTCACCGACGGCAGCGGACTGCACATTGAGGGCACGCTGCCGGAAACCTCCGGTGCGCTGACCATCCGCGCCGCGGGCAGCCTTGCAAACGCAAACCCAAGCCACACGCGGGCCGAACCGGAAGAGGCGGCCTGGGCCGTGCTCAACCGCTTTGCCCATAAAACCTACGCTCCGGCCACCGAGGAGTCGCGTCTGCTGGGCGCCGGCGCCGGGCTGTCGGACAACGACTGAGAAGGTACCGAGATGACCGAAACCCAAACCCTGACCCTTGCCGAGATCGAGGACCTGTCCTTCCGCGCTCTTGTGGCGGCTGGCACGTCAGAGGCGAATGCGCGGCCTTTGGCCGTCGCCACTGCGGCAACCGAGGCGGACGGCGTGGCCAGCCATGGCCTTGCCTATATCCCGATCTATGCCGAGCATGTGCAATGCGGCAAGGTGGACGGCAATGCCACGCCGGTGCTGGCCCGCCCGCGCCCTGGCGTCATTTCCGTCGACGCGGCCACCGGCTTTGCGCATCCGGCCATCGACGCAGGCTTTGAGGCGCTGATCCCCGCGGCCCGCGAGCAGGGCATTGCGGTTCTGGCAATCCGCAACAGCTACAACTGCGGCGTTCTGGGCTACCACACCGCCCGGCTGGCGCGCGCGGGGCTGGTGGGCTTGGGCTTTACCAATGCGCCGGCCTCGATTGCGCCCTCGGGCGGAGCCAAGCCGGTTGTCGGCACCAACCCGTTCTCGGTCGCGGTGCCGGGCGAAGACGGTGAGCCTGAACTGCTGATCGACCAGAGCGCCAGCACCATCGCCAAAAGCGAGGTGATGAAGCACGCCCGCGAGGGCAGGGAGATCCCGCTGGGCTGGGCGCTGGATGCAGACGGCAACCCGACCACCGACCCGGACGCGGGCCTCAAGGGCTCAATGGCGCCGTCGGGCGGCTACAAGGGCGTCAGCGTGGCCCTGCTGACCGAGATCATGGCCGCCGCACTGACCGGGGCGACCCTGGGCATCAACGCCTCGCCCTTCTCCGGCACCGCAGGCGGTCCGCCGAAAACCGGCCAAATGTTTATCGCAATCGACCCCGCTGCGACCTCAAATGACACATTTCGTGCCGGAATGGTCGGAATCGTGGAAGCGGTGCGAGGGCAGCCTGGCGCACATGTGCCGGGCGACGGGCGCCGCGGCAAGCGGATCAAGGCCCGTGACCAAGGCGTCGCGGTCAGCGTGGCAACGCTGGACAGGATCAAAGCTCTCTTGGGCTGACGCCACCCCCCGGCGGGACCGCAACCCGCCGGATACCCCGCACCCCGGTGCGGCACGTGCGAAACGGGAGGAAACGCATGTCAATTAAGCAACCTTTTACCGATTTGGAGATTAAGACCTCCAACGGCGGCTTCTACGAGGGCCACAGCGTCGAGATCGCCTTGCTCAGCAAGGGGATCATGGTCGCGCTGGTGCTCTGGGCCCTGGTGTGGCCGGCAAACGCCACCGGCGTGCTGGGCAGCCTGAACTGGCGCATCCTGGAGGATTTCAACGCCTTTTACATCGTAATCGTCGGCTTCTTCGCCTTTTTCCTGTTTGTGGTCGCCGCATTGCCGCAAACCGGTAAGCGGATCATGGGGGCCCCGGGCGAACAGAAGGAGTTCTCGGACTTCTCCTGGTTCTCGATGATGTTCGGCGCCGGTCTGGGCGTCGGGCTGATGGTTTTCGCCACCGCTGAGCCGCTGGGCCTGTGGGGCTCCAACCCTGTGGTGCTGGCGCAGGACGTTGCGCCCAACACCGAAGAAGCCATTCAGTCCGGCTTCCGCTACACGTTCCTGCACTACGGCTTTCATGCTTGGGCGATCTATGTGGTGACCGGCCTGTCGCTGGCCTATTACGCCTACACCCGCGGCATGCCGCTGACCATCCGCACCGCACTGACGCCGCTGTTCGGCAAGCTTATGAACGGTTTCCTGGGCCACGTCGTTGACGTGCTGGGCGTTGTCGCCACCATCCTGGGCGTGTCGGTCACCATCGGCTTTGGCGTGTCGCAGTTCGTGGACGGCGTCTATGCCATCACCGGCATGGAGTGGATGATGGACATGAGCGGCGACGCGCCTGCACCGGGCACCGTTGGCCTGCTGTCCGGCCTGTTTGCGATCATGGGCCTGTCGATCATCTCCGCAGTGTCCGGCGTGGGCCGCGGCGTGAAGTATCTGTCGAACCTGAACCTGGTTCTGTCGATCATCCTGCTGCTGACCTTTGTTGTCTTCGGCTCCTTCGTGTTTGCCATGAGCACCTACGCGTCGGCCTTCGTGGACTACATCCTGCACTTCACTTCGCTGAGCTTCGGCGCCTTTGGTCCGCAAAGCGCAGCTGAGTTCTCGGCAGCGCTGCCGGCAGAGGCAGCACCTTACGCTGATGCGCTGCGCGGCGGTGCCACCAACGCCTGGGGTTCGTTCGATGGCTTCAAGTCCGGTCTCGAAGGCGAAGCGGCTGCCCTGTCCGACGACGTTCTGTCGGCAGCCTATGCAGCCGGTGAACCGCAGCGCCAGTTCGGCTGGCAGGCAGGCTGGACCACTTTCTACTGGGCCTGGTGGATCGCGTTCTCGCCCTTCGTCGGCCTGTTCCTGGCGCGCATTTCCCGTGGCCGCTCGGTGCGTGAGTTCATCATCGGCTGTGTGTTCGCTCCGGCGCTGGTCTGCTTTGCCTGGATGACCATCCTGGGCGGCACTGCCATCGACCTGGAACTGAACGGTGCGGCAGAAGGCGCGATCATCGGTGCATCCAACACCGCCAAGCTGTTCGTGACCCTGCAGAGCATGATCGATGGCGGGCTGCTGTCCGGCATCACCATCATGTGCGTGGTGCTGATCATGACCTTCCTGGTCACATCGGCCGACTCCGGCATCCTGGTGATGAACACCATCATGTCCGGCGGCGACCAGAACATCGGCAACAAGCACAAGATCGTCTGGGGCCTGATCCTGACCGCTGTCATCGGCACCCTGCTGTTCGCGGGCAAAACCAACGGCGGCGCAGACCCGATGGAAGCGCTGAAAAGCGCGATGATCATCGGCGCGCTGCCCTTCACCATGGTCATGGGCCTGATGTGCATCTCGCTGGCCAAGGCGCTGTTCCGTGACGGTCAGCGCGAGAAGGCGGCAGAACGCGCGCCTGCCGAATAAAACACTTCAGCCGTCCAGCCGGGCGGTGCAGGGGCCGGGGGGAGAAATCCCTTCGGCCCCTTTTCCGTCTCTGGTGGCCCGGCGGGAGCGGTGGCGCACCCCTATGCCAGCGGCTTCTGCTGCATCTGGCGAATTACGTGAAATCGGCAACTTTCGGGGGCTCCACGGAGCGGAATCTCCGCTTTCTGGATTAATTTGTGAAATCGCCGTATACTGGCATCTCATGCCGAATGAACCTGCCTGCCGGGCCTAGGGAGTGCCCGGGCAGCAGGGAAAGGGGGCGGGATGCTGATTGCGGTCGTGCTTGTGCTGATCGTTGCGGGGTCAGTCGCGTTCCATCTGTACAGTCCGTGGTGGTGGACGCCGATCGCGTCGAATTGGGACTATATCGACAACACGCTGGTCATAACCTTCTGGATCACCGGCGCCGTGTTTGCCGCGGTGATCCTGTTCACGGCCTATTGCGTCTGGAAATTCCGGCACCGGCCAGGGCACAAGGCGGAATTCGACCCGGAAAACAAGCGCTTGGAATGGTGGCTGACCGCGGTGACCGCCGTGGGTGTGGCAGCGATGCTGGTTCCGGGGCTGTTCGTGTGGAAGCAATTCGTCACCGTGCCGGAAGAGGCCAGCGAGCTGGAGGTGTTCGGCCAGCAGTGGAACTGGGCCTACCGGCTGCCGGGCGCCGACGGGGTGCTGGGCACTGCGGATGCAGAATGGGTGAGCGGCGAGAACCCCCTGGGAGTCAACCCGCATGACCGGTTCGGCAAGGATGACGTCATTGTCGAGGGCGGCGAGGTCTATCTGCCGGTGGACCAGCCGGTGAAGCTGCTGCTGCGTTCGATCGACGTCTTGCACAATTTCTACGTGCCCGAATTCCGCGCCAAGATGGACATGGTGCCGGGCATGGTCACCTACATCTGGTTCACCCCCACCCGCACCGGCAATTTCGAGGTGCTCTGCGCCGAATACTGCGGCACCGCCCATTCCTTCATGCGCGGCTATGTGACCGTGGTGGAGGCGGAGGAATACCAGGAATGGCTGCAGGAGCAGCTGACCTTTGAAGACTACGCCCGCGCGGCAACTGAACCCGCGACCAGACTGGCAGAACGGTAAGGGCAGTGCCCGGCCGCGGGCGGAAACGAAGTGCCCCCTCCGTATTGCCGGAGGCAAACCTCCGGTGTGACGGGGCGGCCGGGCGGAACGCAACTGCGATGGAGTCCTGTTATGACCGACATCTTGCCAGACCCGGACAGCAATCTGCCGCCGCGCGAAGTTGCAGATGTGATGCCGCCGCATGCGCACAGCTGGATCGGCAAGTACGTCTTCTCGCAGGACGCCAAATACATCGCCATTCAGTATTCCGGCACCGCCGTGGCCATCGGGCTGGTGGCCCTGGTGATGTCCTGGCTGATGCGGCTGCAACTGGGCTTTCCAGGCACATTCGACTTCATCACGCCCGAGGCCTATTACCAGTTCGTCACCATGCATGGGATGATCATGGTGATCTACCTGCTGACCGCGATATTCCTCGGCGGCTTCGGCAATTACCTGATCCCGCTGATGGTCGGCGCGCGGGATATGGTGTTTCCTTTCGTCAACATGCTCAGCTACTGGGTCTACCTGCTGGCCGTGCTGGTGCTGGTTGCCAGCTTTTTCGTCCCCGGCGGCCCGACCGGCGCGGGCTGGACGCTTTACCCGCCGCAAGCGGTGCTGTCGGGCACACCCGGCGGCGCGCAGAGCGGCATCATCCTGATGCTGGTCTCGCTGATCCTGTTCATCATCGGCTTCACCATGGGCGGGCTGAACTATGCCGTCACCGTGCTGCAGGCCCGCACCCGCGGCATGACGATGATGCGGCTGCCGCTGACGGTCTGGGGCATCTTCACCGCCACGGTGATGGCGCTGCTGGCGTTCCCGGCCTTGTTCGTGGCCTGCGTGATGATGCTGTTCGACCGGCTGCTGGGCACGTCGTTCTTCATGCCCACGCTGGTGGAACTGGGGGAGAAGCTCAGCTACGGCGGCGGCAGCCCGATTGCCTTCCAGCACCTGTTCTGGTTCTTCGGCCACCCCGAGGTTTATATCGTGGCGCTGCCCGCCTTTGGCATCGTCTCCGACCTGATCGCGGTGCATGCGCGCAAGAACGTGTTCGGCTACCGGATGATGGTCTGGGCCATCGTGATCATCGGCGCGCTCAGCTTCATCGTCTGGGCGCATCACATGTATGTCTCGGGTATGCACCCGTGGTTCGGCTTCTTCTTCGCCACCACCACGCTGATCATCGCCATCCCGACCGCGATCAAGGTCTACAACTGGATCTTGACCCTGTGGAAGGGCGACATCCACCTGACCCTGCCGATGCTGTTTGCTCTCGGCTTTATCGTGACCTTCGTGAACGGCGGCCTGACGGGGCTGTTCCTGGGCAATGTGGTGGTCGATGTGCCGCTCAGCGACACGATGTTTGTGGTCGCGCATTTCCACATGGTGATGGGGGTGGCGCCGATCATGGTGATCTTTGGCGCAATCTATCACTGGTATCCCAAAATGACCGGGCGGATGCTGAACGAGGCGATGGGCCAGATCCATTTCTGGGTCACCTTCATCGGCGCCTATGCGGTGTTTTTCCCGATGCACTACGTAGGCCTGGTCGGTGTGCCGCGGCGCTATTTCGAGATCGGCGAGCCGGAATTCCTGACCGCGCCGGTCGATGGCCTCAACGCCTTCATCTCCTCCGCCGCGCTGATTGTCGGCGCGGTACAGGTGCTGTTCCTGTTCAACATCTTCTGGAGCCTGCGCCACGGGCTTGCAGCAGGCGGCAACCCCTGGCGCGCCACCTCGCTGGAATGGCAGACGCCGGAAACACCGCCGCGGCATGGCAACTGGGGGGATGAGCTGCCCAATGTCTACCGCTGGGCCTATGACTACAGCGTGCCCGGCGCGCCCAAGGATTATGTCGCCCAGAACGATCCCTGGGTGCCTGACGGCGAGGGGAGACGGCTGTGACGGTCATCCTTGCCTTCCTGGCGCTGGTCGCCCTGGCCGCGGGCCTGTGGCTGTCGCAGCAGGGCCTGGCCTCCAAACCCTGGCTGGAAACGGGGATTGCCCCACTGGCAGGGCATGGCCCGGGGAAGGCGCCGGGGTTCATCTTCATTGCCGTTTTCCTGGCGGTGGCCGGCGGGCTGTTTGCCATGCTGGGCAGTGCCTTTGTCATGCAGATCGAAGAAACCCCGTGGGAGCTGGTGCCGCTGCCTGGCCGGGTCTGGCTCAATACGGCGCTGCTGCTGCTGGCCAGTTTCTTCCTGCAGTTTGTGGTGATCTCCGCGCGGGCGGGCACCACGCGCTGGCTGCGCGCCAGCCTGATCGGTGCCAGCATCGCCACGCTCGCCTTCCTGGCGGGGCAGGCGCAGGTGTGGATCGCGCTGACCGCGGACGGCTACCCGCTGGACGGCCCCCCGGCGGCGAGCTTTTTCTACCTGATTACCGGCCTGCACGGGCTGCACGTGCTGGGCGGCATCATTGCGCTTGCGGCAATCTGCCTGCGCCACGCCGGGGGCGGGGACGTCAAGGCGCTGCTGCCGGGCGTCCGGCTCTGCGCGCTGTACTGGCACGTGCTGCTGGCCTTCTGGCTGATGCTGTTTGCGCTGCTGCAGGGCTGGGGCAACGCCTTTCTGGCGCTGTGCCGCGCGGCCGTAAGCTGAAGGAGGGAGACTGATGGAACATCCGCTTCAAGGCCAGGACCAGACACTGCTGCAACAGGGTCACAGCGGGTTTGCTGCCGACTGGGGCTCGGACCAGCGGGTGTTCAAGAAGGTCTCCTGGGGCAAGGCGATGATGTGGATCCTGCTGCTCAGTGACACGTTTATCTTTGCCTGCTTCCTGGTCGCCTATCTGAACGCCCGCAATTCCACCACCGTGGAGTGGCCCAACGCCAGCGAGGTCTTTGCCCTGCATATCGGCGGCCAGGATCTGCCGCTGATCCTGATTGCGATCATGACTTTCGTGCTGATCTCCTCCTCTGGCACAATGGCGATGGCGGTGAACTGCGCCTACCGTAAGGCGCGCAAGGCGACCGCCGCACTGATGCTGGCCACCGCCGCGCTGGGCGCGGCGTTTGTGGGCATGCAGGCGTTTGAGTGGTCCAAGCTGATCTCCGAAGGCGTGCGCCCCTGGGGCAACCCTTGGGGGGCGGAGCAATTCGGCGCCAGCTTCTTTATGATCACCGGCTTCCACGGAACCCATGTGACCATCGGGGTGATCTTCCTGATCATCGTCGCCCTCAAGGTCTGGCGCGGTGAATTCGACCGCGACCAGCGCAGCTGGATGTCACAGGGCAACGGCGATTACGAGGCGGTCGAGATCATGGGTCTCTACTGGCACTTCGTCGACCTGGTCTGGGTCTTCATCTTTGCATTCTTCTATCTGTGGTAGGGGGCCGCCATGACAGACACACCGCAAGCAATGGATACCGGGCAGATGGCGCATGAAGAGGGGCAGCAGCATCCGATCAAGCTTTATTTTGTGGTCTGGGTCTTGCTGTTCATCCTCAGCGCCGCGTCTTACTGGGTGGATTATGCGCAGCTGCAAGGGCTTCTGCGCTGGAGCCTGATCCTGATCTTCATGACACTGAAGGCGGGGCTGATCATTGCCGTTTTCATGCATATGGCCTGGGAGCGTCTGGCGCTGATCTACGCGATACTGCTACCGCCGCTGGCGATGATCGGGCTGCTGGCGATCCTGATTATCGAGTCGGATTACACCGCTGATACCCGTGTGATTGAGCTCGGGCAGGGCGCAGCCGTGCCTGAGTAACTGCCGTTCCGCCCGACCCTCCCCACGGGAGGGCGCTTGCGCACCCACCCGGGGTCAGGCGCTGCCCTCCGCATCTCGCTCAATTCACCAACAAAACTGGCGCCCCGGTTTCCCGGAGCGCCGCTTTACTATGCTGGGTGCCTATTACGCCGCCAGATCAAACCGATCGGCGTTCATCACCTTGGTCCAAGCATCAACAAAGTCCTGCACGAACATTCCGGCGGAGTCATCCTGCGCATAAACCTCAGCCAGCGCCCGCAGCTGTGAGTTGGAGCCGAATACCAGATCGGCTCGGGTGGCAGTCCATTTCACCTCGCCGCTGGCACGGTCGCGGCCCTCATAGGTGCCGTCGTCACCCGGCTTCCACTGCACGCCCATGTCCAGGATGTTTGTGAAGAAATCGGTGCTGAGCGTCCCAATTCGATCCGTGAACACCCCGTGCGCAGCGCCGCCGTGGTTGGCGCCCAGCACCCGCAGTCCGCCTATCAGCGCTGTCATCTCCGGCGCGCTGAGGGTCAGCAGCTGCGCCCGGTCCACCAGCATCTTCTCGGCCGGAATGCTGTAGTCCGCTTTCTGGTAATTGCGGAAGCCATCGGCCTCCGGCTCCAGAACAGCAAAGCCTTCGACGTCGGTCTGCTCCTGACTGGCATCGGTGCGCCCCGGGGTGAACGGAACCTCGACAGAATGCCCCGCAGCCTTGGCGGCCTTCTCAACGCCGGCACCGCCTGCCAGCACGATCAGATCGGCCATCGAGACTTTCTTGCCGCCGGATGCACTGCCGTTGAAATCGTTCTGGATGCCCTCCAGAACCTTCAGCACCTTGGCCAGCTTCTGGGGCTCGTTCACCTCCCAGTTCTTCTGCGGTTCCAGCCGGATGCGCGCGCCATTGGCGCCGCCGCGCATGTCGGAACCGCGGAAGGTCGAGGCAGATGCCCAGGCGGTGGAGACCAGCTCCGGCACCGAAAGCCCGGAGGCCAGCACTTTGGCCTTGAGGTCCGCCACGTCGCCATCGTCCACCAGCGGGTGATCCACCGCCGGCACCGGGTCCTGCCAGATCAGATCCTCCGCCGGAACCTCATCGCCCAGATAGCGCGCCTTGGGCCCCATGTCGCGGTGGCACAGCTTGAACCAGGCGCGCGCAAAGGCGTCGGCGAATTTCTCCGGGTTGGCGTGGAAATCGCGCGAGATCTTCTCATACTCCGGGTCCATCCGCATCGACATATCTGCGGTGGTCATCATCGGCGCGTGTTTCTTGCTGGGGTCATGGGCATCCACGACCATATGCTCAGGCTTCACGTCCTGCGCCTGCCATTGGTTGGCACCGGCCGGGCTTTTGACCAGTTTCCACTCATAGCCGAACAGCACGTCGAAATAGCCCATGTCCCAGTTGGTCGGGTTGGGTTTCCAGGCGCCCTCAATGCCCGAGGTGGTGGTGTCAGCCGCGTTGCCCGTGCCGTGCGAGTTCAGCCAGCCAAGCCCCATATGCTCAATCTCCGCGCCTTCCGGCTCGGTGCTGACAAGCTCCGGATCGCCTGCGCCATGCGCCTTGCCGAAGGTATGGCCGCCCGCAACCAGTGCCACCGTTTCCTCGTCATTCATCCCCATGCGGGAGAACGTCTCGCGCACGTCCTTGCCAGAGGCGACCGGATCCGGGTTGCCGTCAGGGCCTTCGGGGTTCACGTAGATCAGCCCCATCTGCACCGCCGCCAGCGGATTGGCCAGGTCGCGCTCGCCGGAATAACGGCTGTTGGGCTGGTCGCTGGTGGCCAGCCATTCGGTTTCAGACCCCCAATAGACGTCTTCCTCCGGCTCCCACACGTCCGCGCGGCCGCCGCCAAAGCCGAACACCGGGCCGCCCATCGATTCAATGGCGCAGTTGCCGGCCAGGATCATCAGATCCCCCCAGGAGATCCGGTTGCCGTATTTCTGCTTGATCGGCCACAGCAGGCGGCGCGCCTTGTCGAGGTTGCCGTTGTCCGGCCAGCTGTTCAGCGGTGCAAACCGCTGGCTGCCGGTGCCGCCGCCGCCGCGCCCGTCCGCCGTGCGGTAGGTGCCCGCACTGTGCCAGGCCATGCGGATGAACAGCGGCCCGTAATGGCCATAGTCCGCAGGCCACCAGTCCTGGCTGTCGGTCATCAGGGCATGCAGGTCCTGCTTCACCGCCTTCAGGTCCAGCTTCTTGAATTCTTCGGCATAGTTGAAATCAGCGCCCATCGGGTTCGACGCAGGCGAATGCTGGTGCAGAACTTTCAGGTTCAGCAAGTTCGGCCACCAATGTTTGTTGGTGGTGCCGCCGGATGCGGCAGCGCCATGAAACACCGGGCATTGTCCTTGGGGGGTATTTCCGTCCATTTTTGTCTCCGATCGTGGCTGCAGTTATTGACGTGCTACGCGGCAGAAGCGTCCTGGGGCCTATGCGGCAGCTTGAAACTCGGACGCAGCCCTGACCACGCCTTGAGGATGCAAGCGCAGCAAAGCTGCTTCCTGTTTTCCCTGTCTTCGTGAAATGAGGCTAGCAGAGGAAATCCATTGGATTAAGTTGCATTTATTCATCGCAGTGATAATCAAAACCTATGATAAACGTGACCCTCCGCCAGATGCGCTATTTCGAGGCGCTGGCCCAGCACCGCCATTTCGGCCGCGCGGCAGAGACCTGCGCGGTGTCGCAGCCGGCTTTGTCGGTTCAGATCAAGGAATTGGAGGATGTGCTGGGGGTGCAGCTGGTGGAGCGCGGGGCGCGCCAGGTGCGTCTGACCAGCTTTGGCGAGGATCTGGCCTTGCGGGTGCGCGGCATCCTGCGCTCGGTGGATGAGCTGGGCGAACTGGCCCGCGCCTCCCGTGACGGTCTGGCAGGGCGGCTGCGGATCGGGGTGATTCCCACCATCGCGCCCTATCTGCTGCCCTCGATTGTCGGCACGCTGACACGCCAGTATCCGGAGGCCGACATCCGGGTGCGCGAAACCGTGACCCCCAAACTGCTGAAGGAGCTGGGGGAGGGGCGTCTGGACACAGCCATCGTGGCACTGCCGGTCTCTGAGCCTGCGTTTGAGGAAGTGCCGCTGTTTTCCGAGGATTTCGTGCTGGTGCGCCCGGGGGAGGACAGCGGCAAGCCGGTGCCGGGGCCCGAGGGCTTGCGCGAAATGCGGCTCTTGCTGCTGGAGGAGGGGCATTGCTTCCGTGATCAGGCGCTGTCGTTTTGCAATATGCAGTCAGCGGCCCCGCGCGAGCTTTTGGACGGAAGCTCCCTGTCGACCCTGGTTCAGATGGTCAGCGCCGGTATTGGCGTCACGCTCATTCCCGAAATGGCGGTCCCGGTTGAAACCCGCTCGGCGGTGGTCTCTGTAGCGCGCTTCCGCGATCCGCAGCCTGCGCGCACCATCGGCATGATCTGGCGCCGCAGCAACCCGCTGGCACGGCAGCTGACGCAGGTCGCGGATGTGGTGCGCCAGGCCGCCGATGCTTTGCGGGCCAGCTATAATCCGATGCCCTGAGGCATGGCATTGTTCAGCCATTGCGAACAATCGCGGGTCCCCTTTCCGCTGATTGAGTTCCCTAGCGGCAACTTCAACTGCATGAGGAATGGTGCGTAAAGGGCACGTTCACAAGCATTTTATGGTCCTGTTGTTTCCTGCATCAGGGTGCTTGGTTAATGTTTCGTAAAAAATAATGAAGTGAAGCGGGCATACAGGCAGATGAAAACGGGCTTTCGTGGCACGTTTGTTGTTTCCTGGTCGCAAACCGAGATCGACGGCCTTCCGGCCGCGCCGGTGGACGCTCTGGATGTGGGCGCGGCCTGGTCCTGGCACGGCGACGCTGTGCGGGTGGACGGGCCGGCAGGGCTGTTGCGGCTGGATGGGGCAAACGGCAAGGCAGAGATGCGCCGCCGGGCGGCAAGGACTGTGCGCAGGCTGGTCGGGGCCGCGGTGCAGAACAGGACCGATGCGGCGGCGGTCGAGGCTGATGATCCGCTGATGGACAGAAGCTTTGCTGTGACCAATGGTGTGCAGAGCTTCACCGTCACCCTGATCGAGGTCGGCCCGGGCCAGCGTCCGCTCCTGATGTTCGTCGATGAGCTGCCGCCGCGCGGAGCCGACCTTTGGGTGGTGCATCATTCGCTGGACACCCTCCGCGAAGACCGGCCCCAGGGCGAAACCGGGGTGGTCTGCTTTACGCCGGGGACCCTCATTGCCACACCCGCCGGCCCTAAACCTGTGGAGCAGCTGCGCGAGGGCGAAAAGGTGCAGACGCGCGACAACGGCGCACAGGAAATCCTGTGGATCGGTTCGCGCCGGATTACCGGGGCCCGGCTGTACGTGATGCCGCGGCTGCGTCCGATCCGCATTCATGCAGGGGCCTTGGGCATCGACCGCCCGGAACGGGAGCTGCTGGTCTCTCCCGATCACCGGATGCTGCTGCGCGGCGACCGGGTGCGGGACCTGTTCAACACGCCCGAAGTGCTGGTGGCGGCTGGCGATCTGGTCAACGGCCGAACGATCCTGCCCGATGCCTCGGTGCGGGAAGTCACCTATATTCACCTGATGCTGGCCAGCCATCAGGTGCTCTGGGCCAACGGGGTGGAGACCGAAAGCTTCCATCCGTCGAATGCATCGCTGACCGCACTGAACGGCGCAGACAGGGCGCGGCTGTTCGGACTGCAGCCTGAGCTGGAGCACAACCCGCTGTCCTACGGCGCCGCGGCCCGCCGTAATCTCAGCGCCTCTGAGGCGGCGATTCTCGGCCACGAGGCCGCCTGAGCCTTTACCCGGCCGGGCCGGGGCGCTATTTCGCGGCCAGGCTTCCGCCGCAGGTGCAGATTTTCACGCCTAACCTTGCCGGGCCATGTTGACTCTGCCCCGTCCCCCTATATAAGCGCGGCTTCATTGGTGTTGGTGGCCCCCGCAAGGGGATGCCTGTCATGCCCGGATCCTGGATGCGGAGCAAGAGGACAACGCCCTTCGATTGTTGCAGGTGCTCCTGGAACAGGTGACCACAGACGGCGCAGTGGCAGACGCGATTGCAGCCCGAAAAATGGGAACCGGTTTTCGGAAACAGCTGCAATGCCATTTATGAAGGAGATCAGCCGTGACCAAACGCACGTCTGCCAAGTACAAAATCGACCGCCGTATGGGCGAAAACATCTGGGGCCGTCCGAAGTCCCCGGTCAACCGCCGCGACTACGGCCCGGGCCAGCACGGCCAGCGCCGCAAGGGCAAGCTGTCCGACTTCGGCATCCAGCTGCGCGCCAAGCAGAAGCTGAAAGGCTACTACGGCGACCTGACCGAAAAGCAGTTCCGCCGCATCTACGGCGAAGCCGTGCGTGTGACCGGCGACACCGGTGAAAACCTGATCGGCCTGCTGGAGCGCCGCCTGGACGCGGTTGTTTACCGCGCCAAGTTCGTTGCAACCGTCTTTGCAGCCCGTCAGTTCGTGAACCACGGCCACGTCCTGGTGAACGGCAAGCGCGTGAACATCCCCTCCTACCGCGTGAAAGAGGGCGACGTGATCGAGGTCCGCGACAAGTCCAAGCAAATGGTTGCCCTGCTGGAAGCAACTCAGCTGGCTGAGCGCGATGTGCCGGATTATATCGAAGCCGATCACTCCAAGATGACCGCAACCTTCGTGCGCACCCCGGCTCTGGGCGATGTGCCGTACCCGGTTGTGATGGAACCGAACCTGGTCGTCGAATTCTACGCCAAGAACTAAGCCTGCTGCCCTTGGGGCATCCGGCGGAAGGGCTGTCCTCTGGGGCAGCCCTTTTTCGTTTTGCACGGGCCTTTGCCGCCGCAGGAAAAGCCGGTAGCCCTGCGCGCGTCCTGCCACTATCCTATGAGAAACATTAGGGAGTGACAGATGAAGAACATGATGAAGGCCGCTGCCATCGCACTGACGGTCATGGCCTCTGCCGCTGGCGCCGCGCCGCTGAAACTCACCCCTGCGGATCCGCAGCCTTCCGGTCTTCAGCCGGGGCTTTCCGTGGTCTACGCCTATCCCCAGGATGTGAAGACCCTGGCAGAAGCGTCTTCGGCGCTGAAGGTCGGCAGCGAGCGGGGCCGCCCCATTGCCGGGCTGGACAACCGCGACACGGAGGAGGGGCAAAACACGCTGACCTCCAAGCGTCCGATGCATGTGGTGGCCCGGATAACCGGATACGTGAAGCTGGACCAGCCCGGTGTCCACAACATTGATTTCCTGACCAATGACGGCTTGCGCGCCAACATCGGCGGTCAGATCGTGGGCGAATTCGACGGCCGCCAGTCCTGCGACAGCACCATCATGACCCAGGTCGAAGTGCCCTCTGCCGGCTGGTATCCTGTCGACATCCTCTATTTCCAGCGCCTTGGCACCGCCTGCCTGCATATGCGCATGGGGCCGGACGGCAAGCGCCCCAAATGGATGAAGGACAGCGCATTCGCGCACTGACAGCGTTTGACAACAGGAAGCGGGCGAACCTTGTGCCCGCTTCATCACAAGGGCAGCGGGCGCCCTTCGGCAATGGCCTCCATCGCGAAATAGGAGGTTACGCTGTCCAGCTCGACACCTGAGATCAGCCGCTGATAGACCTTGTCGTAGCTCGCCATGTCCTGCGTTACCACCTTGAGCTGATAATCGTAGTCGCCGCCGATGCGGTGGAAATCCACCACCTCGGGGATGGTCAGCACATGGCGGCGGAACTTTTGCAGCCAGTCGGCTGAATGGTGCCGGGTGCGCAGCAGCACAAACACCACCAGATCCAGCCCCAGCTGCTTGCGGTCCAGCCGCGCGGTGGAGCCTTTCAGCAACCCGCTCTCGTTCAGCGCCTTCAGCCGCCGCCAGCAGGCGTTCTGCGACAGCCCAACCTGGTCCGCCAGCTCCCGTTGGGACAGGCTGGCGTCCTGTTGCAGCGCCCGAAGTATGGCGCGGTCTATATGATCGGCCGTTTTACTCATCGATGGATCATATGACACAAAAATACTGCAATCCACTCAGTAATTGATAAAGTTACCTCGCAGATTGCCGTTCACAATGCCTCAACAGACTTCGGAGGCGCGGCATGACCCTGGCAGCATTCAAACAATCAATCCGGCAGGCGGCTTTGGACGGAACCCTTGGACGCAGCGTGATCGGCGACGGGGTGATGATCCCGGGCCTCGATGGCGAGGTGCCGCTGGTTTATGCGGACTACGTCGCCTCCGGCCGGGCACTGCGCCAGGTGGAGGACTTTGTGGCAGAGCAGGTACTGCCTTTCTACGCCAACTCCCATACTGAGGCGTCCTATTGCGGCACCCAGATGACCCGCCTGCGCCGCGAGGCGCGCAGCGAGATCGCCCGCATCACTGGCGCCATGGCGCAGGATGCGGTGATCTTCACCGGATCGGGCGCCACCGCGGGCCTCAACCGGCTGGTCAGCCTGTTCGGCGTGAACGAGGCCACCCGCCCGGTTGTTTTCATCGGCCCTTATGAGCACCACTCCAACATCCTGCCCTGGCGCGAAAGCAAGTCGCAGGTGGTCGAAATCCCCGAAGCGGCTGAGGGCGGACCGGATCTGGCAGTGCTGGAACTGGCCTTGAGGCAGCACGCGGACAGCGACCTGAAAATCGGCAGCTTCTCCGCCGCCTCCAACGTGACCGGTATCGTGACCGGTCCCGATCCCGTCAGCCGCCTGCTGCACGCGCACGGTGCGCTGGCGGTTTGGGACTATGCCGGCGGCGGCCCCTACCTGCCCATCGACATGGGCGCGGGCGGGGCGGAACGCAAGGACGCTGTGGTGGTCTCGCCGCACAAGTTCCCGGGCGGGCCGGGCGCCTCGGGCGTGCTGATCGTCAACACAGCCGCCGTGCGCCGCCGCTGCCCCTCGTGGCCGGGAGGGGGAACAGTCAGCTTTGTTTCCCCTTGGCGGCATGAATACAGCCAGAACCTGGCAGCCCGCGAGGAGGCCGGGACCCCGAATGTGATCGGCGATATCCGCGCGGCCCTTGCGTTTCTGGTCAAGGAAGCCGTAGGCCAGGAGCAGATCGAGGCGCGCGAAGCGCAATTCGCTCAGATGGCCTGGGAGGGCTGGTCCGGCAACCCGCGCCTGCGCATCCTTGGCCACCGCTCCGCACACCGCCTGCCAATCTTCTCTTTCCTGGTTGCCGACGGGGCGGGCAATCCGGTGCACCAGCAGCTCTTCACCCGGATGCTGAGCGACGTCTACGGCATCCAGGCCCGCGGCGGCTGCGCCTGCGCTGGTCCCTACGCGCACCGGCTTCTGGGCATCAGCAAGCCGGAGTCGGAAACCCTGTTCGCCGATCTTCAGGCGGGGCAGGAAATGAAGAAACCCGGCTGGGTGCGGCTCAACTTCTCCTACCTGATGGAAGAGCAGACCGCGCAGTACATCATCGATTGCGTCAATGATCTGACAGTGAGGGCGGGGGAAATTGCGGCGCGGTACAATGCGGATCCGGCAACGGCCCGGTTCAAGGCGCTGGTCGCCTAGGCCAAGCCCTGATGGGTGCTTTCCCGTGCCGGGGAAGCACCTCACATGCTTGTGATATGTAGGCAGCGGACCCCAGCATTTAAAGGGGGAAAGTCTATTTCAAATCCCCCGCGACGGGGCTGACAGGTGCATGGCACGCTTTAATCGTACTTTATTGGTTGGAGCAAAGTTATGGCCCTCAAGCTGTCCGCCCCTGTTGGTGACAAGAAGCGGATCACCAAACCGGACCCAAAAACTGGCGAAAGCAAATTCAAACCGGTCAAGAACGCCCCTGCGGATGTCGAACTTGTCCGCCTGATGCTCAAGGCAAACGGCTATTCGGTCGAGATCAGCACCAAATGCGATGCCGGGCTGATCAAGGCGATCAAGGATTTTCAGAAGAAGAAACTGGGCTTCCGCAAGCCCGACGGGATCGTCGATCCCGGTATGCGGACCTGGAACGCAGGACTGCCCAAGCTGGCCGCGATGCATGCTGCCGACACCAGGGTCGAGCGGGTGGAGGTTGTCGAGAACGGCAAGACCAAGCTGATCACCGTGGCGGAATTCGAGGCCGGGCAGGAGGAACTGCGCCGCAAGCTGCTGGCCAAGGCCAACATGATGTACGGCCAGGCGGAATCCTGGGTCGACTTCTGCAACGAGGTGGAGAACACCCGCCAGGGCAATGAAACCTTCCTGAATGCGCTCACGGAATTTGCCGTCAGCGTGGTCAACGACAAGACTGATCCGCCCTGGACCCCGATCCTGAACGCCCGCTCCGAGTCGAGCCTGCTGAAGACCTTGGTTTCCAAGAAAAAGCCCGACTGGAAAAAGGTCTACAAACAGGATGTTAAGGCATCCAAGGCCTATAACACCGGCGGCAAGGCTTTCAAGAAATTCATTGACCAGCGGATCGCCACCGCCGGCGGCATCGTCTGGAAGCTGGAAGTGGTGCGCGAGGTCTCCTTTGCCGTGGTCGAAACCTACATGACCGCCCGTCTTGTGGCGACCAAGGGCATGTCGCCCGCCAAGGCCCATGCCGTCGCGGCGGCCAGCACCGAAGCGCTGAAATCCAGCGCCGGCCAGCTGGGGGAGCACCTGGCAGGCAACAAGGTTACCTGGGACGGCGCCGCCAAGAAGGTGTTCATCGACAGCTTCATTGCGGGCCTTGCGGGCGCAGCCGGCGGC
This sequence comes from Leisingera sp., assembly GCF_982940295.1. Lineage (NCBI taxonomy): Bacteria > Pseudomonadati > Pseudomonadota > Alphaproteobacteria > Rhodobacterales > Roseobacteraceae > Leisingera > Leisingera sp. Next base: position 167,041 of record NZ_CEYXRG010000004.1, on the reverse strand, counting down.
AAACTGACGGCCAAGCTCTCTGCCGGCCTTGCCGATGACCTGGCCAAGGCCGCGGCCTCCAAGCTTTCCCGCGAGATGCCCAAGAAGGCGGTCAAGGTCTTCTTCGAGAAGTTCCTGAAGTCCAAGGCCGGGGAGGCCATGGTGACAGAAGCGCTGAAGGAAACCATCGGACTGGCAAAACCGCTGATCGAAAAGGGCCGCCCGCCGAACACCAAGGAGATCAAGGAAAGCATCGCCAAGATCCTGACCGCAGGCATCGTGTCCGCAGGCGCGGGCAAGGCGCTGGACAAATTCTCCTCCGGATTCACTTCGGCAGCCGAGAAATTCCTCAAGACCAAGCTGGCGCCCGCGGCAATGGAAGGCGTGGTGAAGAAGGATCTGATCGCCAAATACGGTGTGAAGGCGACAGAGGATTTCATCAAGCTGCATGGCGACGCCATCTATGGCGAGATTGCGAAACAGATTTCCGGCAAGACCTTCAGCAAATACGCCGGCGAGGTGCTGACCAGCTCGGACGGCTCTCAATCTGCATCGACCATGCAGAAGCAGGCCAATGAGGCGATGCGCAAGGACATGGAGCTGCGCAAGCAGATCCAGAAAATCATCATGGCCGAGGCCAAGCGCAAAATGCCCAAGACCGCAGCCGCGCATTAACGCGGTTCTGCGGGCAGGGCAGGCTGCCGGAGGGGGCGGCAGCATGGGGGAGCGTCATCTTGGTGCTTCCCCGCCAGCGTTCGGGCCGTTATGACGGGTTGGAATTAAGGAGCCCGTATTATGACCCAACTCACACCGCAGCCCGGTATCATGGACATCGCTCTGTACCAGGGCGGGGCTGCCCATGTGAAAGGGGTGAGCAATGTTGTGAAGCTCTCCTCGAACGAGAACCCCCTTGGCCCCAGCCCGCGCGCCATCCAGGCGATGCAGGACGCGGCGGCCAATATGCACCGCTATCCCAGTTCGGACCACGCGGCGCTGCGGCAGGCCATCGGCGAGGTGCACGGGCTGGAGCCGGAGCAGATCATCTGCGGCGCCGGCAGCGACGAGATCATCTCCTTCCTGTGCCAGGCTTACGCCGGCCCGGGGGATGAAGTTCTCTATACCGAGCACGGCTTTGCCATGTACCGCATCAGCGCGCTGGCCGCCGGGGCAACCCCGGTGGAGGTGAAGGAACGCGAGCGCGTCACCGACGTCGACGCGCTGCTGGCGGGCTGCACCGAGCGCACCAAGCTGGTCTTCATCGCCAACCCCAACAACCCCACCGGCACCATGATCAGCGAGAGCGAGGTTGCGCGCTTGGCCGATGGCCTGCCGGATGGCGCGCTGCTGGTGCTGGACGGCGCTTATGCCGAATATGTCGAGGGTTTTGATGCAGGCGCCGCAGTGATCGGCGCGCGCAGCAACGTCTTCATGACCCGCACCTTCTCCAAGATCTACGGCCTCGGCGGCGCGCGGATCGGCTGGGGGTACGGCCCCAAGGAGATCATCAGCGTGCTGAACAGGGTCCGCGGTCCGTTCAACATCTCCAGCACCGCTCTGGCTGGCGCCGAGGCCTCGGTGCGCGACACAGACTATGTGGATCATTGCCGGTCCGAGAACGCCAAGTGGCGCGCCTGGCTCGCCAACGCACTGGCCGAACTCGGCGTTCCCTCGGATGTCTCCAGCACCAACTTCATCCTGGCCCGCTTCTCCAGCCAGGCAGAGGCGGAGGCTTGCGATCTTTACCTGCAGGCGCAGGGCCTGATCGTGCGCCGGGTGGCGGGTTACAACCTGCCAACCGCACTGCGCATCACCATCGGCGACGAGGACTCCTGCCGCCGCATCGCGCAAGGCGTCAAGGCATTCAAAGAGGGGCGGGCATGAGCAACCAAGTATACGGCCGTGTCGCGCTGATCGGGCTTGGCCTGATTGCCTCCTCGATGTTCTGGGCAATGAAACGCGCCGGGCTGGCGGGCGAGGTCACCGGTTATGCCCGCAGTGCGGAAACCCGCGAAACCGCCCGCCGCATCGGCCTGTGCGACCGCGTCTGCGACAGCGCGCGCGACGCCGTGCAGGACGCCGATCTGGTGGTGCTCTGCGTCCCCGTCGGCGCCATGGGCCCGGTGATGGAAGACATCGCACCGGTGCTGAAACCCGGCGCCACGGTCTCCGACGTGGGCTCGGTCAAGCGCCACGTGATCGAGGCGGTGCAGCCGCACATCCCCGCGGGCGTGCATTTCGTGCCCGCTCACCCGCTGGCCGGGACTGAGCATTCCGGCCCCGAATCCGGCTTTGCCGAGCTGTTCGACAACCGCTGGTCGCTGCTGGTCCCGGTTGAAGGCACTGACCCGGAGGCCACCGCCCGCCTGCGCGCGCTGTGGGAGGGCATGGGCGCCAATGTCGATGAGATGGACGCCGACCACCACGATCTGGTGCTGGCCGTCACCTCGCACACGCCGCACCTGATCGCCTACACGATGGTGGGCGTGGCGGACGACCTGCGCCGGGTGACCGACAGCGAGGTGATCAAATACTCGGCCGCCGGTTTCCGCGACTTCACTCGTATCGCGGCCTCTGACCCCACCATGTGGCGCGACGTGTTCCTGACCAACAAAGACGCCACACTGGAAATCCTCGGCCGCTTCACGGAGGAGCTCTTTGCCCTGCAGCGTGCGATCCGCACCGGCGACGGCGAGCATCTGCACGATTACTTCACCCGCACCCGCGCCATCCGCCGCGGCATCATCGAGGCTGGCCAGGACACCGATGCGCCGGACTTCGGCCGGGGGCAGAAGAAATGATCCGGGCCGGGGCGACGCTTCTGGCTGCCGCTTTTGCCAGTGCGGCAATGGCCTTGGCCCCGGAAGCACCGCTCCGGCCCGCCGCGCGTCCGGCACCTGCCAGCCAGCAGATAGAGGCGCCGGCACCGGTTGCGGACATCCGCCCGGCGCTGCGCCCGCAATCGGAACAAGTGCTCGCCGCCGCTTCCCGGCCCGGGGCGTTGCCGGCGCTGGGGCCAGGGTTCTCGCTTCTGCCGCAGGCCCGCCCGGACAGCGTGGCAGAGCAGGCGCTGTTCAAACGCCGCCAGCGCCGCAAGGGCTCGGTCTGCGGTGATATCGACATCCAGGGCGAGCGCGCAGGCAATGTCACCGGCGCGCTGCCCGGCTGCGGCGCCAAAGACGCGGTACGGGTGCGCGAGATTGCCGGGGTGCGCCTCAGCCAGACCTCGCTGATGACCTGCAACACCGCGCGGGCATTGAAGACCTGGATCAACCGCGAGGTGGAAACCGCCTTCGGGCGCCGCAACAAGGTGGTTGGCCTGCGGGTTGCCGCCCATTACGCCTGCCGCACGCGCAACAACCGCCCAGGTGCCAAGATATCCGAACACGGCAAGGGCCGGGCGATCGACATTTCCGGCTTCACCCTGGCCAGCGGCGAGACCATCACCGTTCTGCGCGGCTGGCAGAAACGCAAGACACGGAAGAAGCTGAAAAAGATCTGGCGCGCCGCCTGCGGCCCCTTCGGCACCGTGCTGGGGCCCGAGGCCGACCGCTATCACAAGGACCATTTCCACCTGGATATCGCCCGCCACCGCGGCGGAACCTATTGCCGCTAGCCTTTGCCGCTGCCTTGGCCGTTTGAAGCAAGGATCCCTTGTTCATCTGGCTGAAAATATCCCGGAGCGCGAGGCAGAGCCTCGCACCCCCCAGGTCGCCTCAACGGTCCGCAGGCTGCTTCGGGCCGCCTCTGCAAGGCCCTTGACAGGCGGGGCCTATGTCAGCGGATGATCAGCCGCGGCGCGTGTCCCAGGGGCAGCGGGCCGAGCGTGACATAGCCGTCCGAGAAACCCAGCGTGATATCAAGATGCTGCGGATTGCCGCCGGCCTCTGCCAGCAGGCCCAGCACCCGCTCCACCGTGCCGCGCAAGGAAGGCGCCAGGGCGCCGGTGCGTTCTGCCATCAGAACAAGTCCGCGCCAGTTCTCCGCCTGCAAGGCGATCTCGCCTTCCGGCAGTCCGCGCTCATCGACCGTCAGCGTCCCCGCCGCCTTGAGCCGCAGGTCGCCCCAGCGGGCCTCCGCCAGTTTCAGGGTGATCCGCCGCGGCTGCGGCCGCTGCTGCTCCAGCGCCGACCGGTCCCAAGGCTTGTCAAAGGCAACCGTCATTTCCAGCGCCAGCGCATCAAAACGCTCCGGCAGGGCAGAGCTGGCCGCCAGCAGGCGCCGCCAGGCGGCGCGCGGCGCAAACTCCCGGGCTTCGGCGGTAATCCGGTAGCTCTCGGGCCTGTCCGTTTGCACCATGCGCAGATCCAGCGCTGCGCCGCTCAGCACCGTCTCGCCGCTGCGCTCGATCCGCCAGGGGGCAGAGACCAGCGCCATGTCCTCCAGCTCCAGCGCCACGCCCGGCGCCAGGTTGAGGCTGGCCTGCAAGCCTTGCGCAGTGATCACCGCAGTCCGGTCGAAATACGAAAGCCGCTGCGCCGTAGCGGGAAAACGCAATGTCAGCCGCCCGGGCCAGGCAGCCGGGTTTTCCAGCTCCAGCCAGTCCGCCCGCCAGGCGGTGCCGGTGCCAGGGTCGGCCAGCGCCGGGCGCTGGATGCGGTTCAGGTGCCGCAGCGGATAACCGCTCGTCTCAAGCCCCGCAAACTCTGCCTGCCAGCCCTGCCGCTCCTGCTCGGCGAACCAGGTTGCGATCCCTGTGCGCAAGCCCCAGGCCGCCGCCGCCCAGTACAGGCTCCACACCGCCGCAAGGGCGATCAGCAGTTTTGCCAGGCGCATCGGATAGCCTCTTTTGTCCGCAACAGGATTGCTGTTTATAGGGGGGGAGCAGAAAGGGCCAGACGACATGACCATGTGGGTATTCGGATACGGATCACTTCTTTGGAACCCCGGTTTCCCGGTGGCCCGGCGAGAGGTGGCGGTGCTGCACGGCTATGCGCGTTCCTTCTGCATGACCTCGATCCACCACCGCGGCACAGAGGACCATCCGGGCCTGGTGCTGGCGCTCGATGAAACCGAAGGCGCCCACTGCAAGGGGCTGGCGCTGTCGGTGGAGCAGGGTCACGAGGAGCAGACCCTGGCGGAGCTGCGCGAGCGCGAACTGATCTCCTCGGCCTATCTGGAGCGCGACCTGGAGGTGGAGCTCACGGATGGCTCATCGGTGACCGCCGTCACCTATGTGATCGACCCGCACCACGTGCAGTACTGCGGCGGCCTCAGCCTGGAGAAGCAGGCGCAGATCATCGCCCATGCGGTCGGCGGGCGCGGGCCCAACACCGAGTATCTCTATAACACCGCCGAACATCTGGCTGAGATCGGCCTGCATGACAGCGATCTCGACTGGCTGGCCGGCCGGGTGCGGGAAATCACCGCATAAAGCCTTGGCGCTTCTGACACTTTGCTTATAGGCTGCGAACGCAATAAGAGCAGTCAAAAGTGTCAGGAGCCAAGACGTATGGCGCAGCCAGACCGTAAGACCCGGCCGCAGTTCTCCCAGCCGGTGCGGCAGATCATCATGATGCTGATCGCACTCGGGCTCTCGGGCTTTGGCGCCTTTGTGGCGCTGCCGCGGGTGCTGCCGGTGTTCGAGGCCAACCCCTGGCTCAACGGCTTCATCGTCTTTGTCTTCGTGATCGGGGTGCTGGCCTGCTTCTGGCAGGTGGTGCAGCTCATTGGCTCGGTGCGCTGGATCGAACGCTTTGCCGCCGGCGACAGCCAGGAGCACCGCCGCCCGCCGTCGATGCTGGCACCGCTGGCCTCGCTCCTGGCGACGCGCAGCGCGCGGATGCAGCTGGGCTCGGCCTCGACCCGCTCCATTCTGGACTCGGTCGCCAGCCGCATCGACGAGGACCGGGAAATCACCCGCTATATCGTCAACCTGCTGATCTTTCTCGGCCTTCTCGGCACCTTCTACGGCCTGGCCACCACTGTGCCCGCCGTCGTCGACACCATCCGCAGCCTGGCACCGCAGGAAGGGGAGGAAGGGCTTTCCGTCTTCAACCGCCTGATGACGGGTCTTGAGGCGCAGCTGGGCGGCATGGGCGTGGCCTTTGCCTCCTCGCTGCTGGGCCTGGCCGGATCGCTGATCGTGGGCCTGCTGGAGCTGTTCGCGGGCCACGGCCAGAACCGGTTCTACCGCGAGCTGGAGGAATGGCTGTCCTCGATCACCCGCGTCAGCTTCTCCTCCGGCGAGGATGGCGCCAGCGACAGCGGTGTGGTCTCGCAGGTGCTCGACAACATGGCCGAGCAGATGGACGCGCTGCAAATGATGTTTGCCGAGACCTCCGAAGGCCGCGCGGCGGTGGACCGGAAACTTGGCGCGTTGGTGGAAACCATCCAGGAAATGAACCAGCGTCAGGAGCAGACCGGCACCATCACAGCGGCGCTGGACCGGGTTGCGGTGGGGCAGGAAGCGCTGACCGAGATCCTGCGCGCTCAGGGCGAACAGGGCGGCATCGACGCCGAAAGCCGGATGCGGCTGCGGTCGATCGACGTGCAGATGCTGCGCATCCTTGAAGAGATTTCAGCGGGCCGCCAGGAAAGCCTGGCTGAGCTTCGCAAGGACATCGACCTGATGATCAAGGCCTTTGCCCGCCCGCGCGGGCTGTCGCGCGGGGGCCTGCCGGGCCGGGACGCGGGGGAATAACCGATGGCCCTTTCCCGGCGCACAGGGCAGCGGTTCCAGGCCTCGATCTGGCCCGGGTTTGTCGATGCGATGACCGGGCTGCTGCTGGTGCTGATGTTTGTGCTGACCATCTTCATGGTGGTCCAGTTTGTGCTGCGCGAGACCATTACAGGCCAGGAAAGCGAGCTGGATGAGCTCTCCGCTGAAGTCAGCGCGCTGGCCTCTGCGCTGGGTCTTGAAGAGCGTGAAAACAGCCGCCTGAACGCCCGCCTTGGGGCGCTGACCTCGACGCTCAACACCGCTGAACAGGACCTGGAACAGGCCCGCAGCCTGATCACCTCTCTGACCGCGGAACGCGACCGGCAGGCGGGCGAACTGGCCGAGGCCGCCAGCCGCATCACCAGTTTCGAGGCGCAGGTGGCCGCCCTGATCGCCAGCCGCGATGCCGCGCAGGCCCGGGTGGCGGACCTGAGCGCCGAACGCGAAAGCCTGGAGGCGGCGCGTGCGGCTCTGCTGAGTGAACAGGAGGCGCTGAACCTGGCGCTGGCCCAGGCCCGCGGTGAGATTGATGCCCAGGCAGAGGCCGCCCGGCTGGCCGCGGCAGAGCGCGAGGCGATGGAGGCCCTGATCGCCAGCCTAGAGGCTGAGGAGGCCGCGAATTCCAAGGAAATCGCAGGTCTTCAGGAACAGCTGAGCGCCGAGGAAGCGGCCCGGATGGTGGAAGCCGCCGCCGCCGAAGCGCTGCGCGAAAAACTGCAATCGGCAGATGCCGAGCTCACCGCGATGACCCTGGCGCTGGAGGCGCAGCGGCAGGAGGCGGAGGACACCCTGACATTGCTCGCCGCAGCCGAGGCCGCAAAGAAGCAGCTGGACACACAATTGTCCGGACTGGAAGCAGCCCGTGCAGGCGCTGATGCCGAAGCCGGGCGGCTGGCGGCGGAGCTGGCAGAGGCAAAGGCCGCGCTGGCGGCGGCGGAAACCCAGGCAGGTGAGCTGGACGTGTTGCGCCAGCGGCTGCTGGCGGCCGTCGCCGCGCAGGAAACCGCAGAGGCCAGCGCCGCCGAGCAGCTGAGCCGCGCCGAAGAGCGCGCAGCCCTGCTGGCGCAGGCGCGCTCGGCGCTGTCGGAGGAGCAGGCCCTGTCCGAGGAGGCCCGCCGCGAAACCGCGCTGCTGAACCAGCAGGTGGCGGCCCTGCGCGAACAGCTGGGCGGGCTTCAGGCCATTCTGGATGACTACCAGGCCCGCGACGCCGCGCAGCAGGTACAGCTGCAGAATCTGGGTCAGGACCTGAACGCAGCCTTGGCCCGTGCCGCATCAGAGGAGCGCAGGCGGCGGCTGCTGGAGGAGCAGGAGCGCAAGCGGCTGGAAGCCGAGGCCGAGGCGCTGGCCAGCAAGGCGCAGGATCTGGAGCGCTACCGGTCGGAGTTCTTTGGCCGTCTGCGCGACCTATTGGGCACTCAGGAAGGCGTGCGCATCCAGGGCGACCGCTTTGTCTTTGCCTCCGAGGTGCTGTTCACCCCGGGCAGCGCCACCCTGTCGCCGGAGGGGCGGGTGGAAATCGCCAAGGTGGTGTCGATCCTGCAAAGCGTGGTGGCGGCGATCCCGCCGGAGATCAACTGGATCATCCGGGTTGACGGCCACACCGATGACACGCCTTTGGGGGCGCATCCGAAGTTTGCCGATAACTGGGAGCTCAGCCAGGGGCGGGCGCTGTCGGTGGTGCGTTACATGGTGGAGGCGCTGGGGGTGCCGCCGTCGCGTCTGGCGGCTAACGGCTTTGGTGAGTACCAGCCGGTGAACCCGGCAGACACACCGGAGGCGCGCGCGCAGAACCGCCGGATCGAGCTGAAATTCACCGAGAAATGACCGAGAGCATCGCGCCTGGCGCTTGGCTTGCGCTCAGGCCGCCGCCTGCGGGCGCGCGCGGGACCTGCGGCATGCGGCCGGCGGCAGGTGCAACCCGCTTCACTAATGGAGACAAGCTACTAGTTACACACGGGTTGCGGCCCCACCGGGCAGTAGGGCTCTTCTAAAACTATTGCGAACTCGGGAGTTATCAACTTTTCGTCGTGAAACGCCGCGCAAGGGGCGGTGGCTTCACCCGCAACCAGGGGGGCTCCCGCCCGGTGCCTGGCCGCCCCAGTGGGACGTCCGCACCCGTTGGGCTGGGCATCTGCCGGGGCTGGCGCCCCGGCAGATGCGGAACCGCTATTCATCAGGTGTCACTGCAAGGCGCCCGCCAGCGTCATGCTGCTGCTGAAACTGTCCACCTCGCTGCCGCCGCGCAGCAGCCGGGCCGTTCCGGTATAGCTGCCCGCGGGCCAGGACCCGCCGCGCAACCGGCGGCCGGCGGCGCGGAAGAACTGCGCCTGGTTCTTATTCAGGGCCTCGCTGTGGGCAACAAGCTCGCCGCCGGGGCCGGTCACCGTCAGCTCCAGCGTGTCGCCGGCCTGGCCGCCAAAGGCGTAGGCCCAGAACACAAAGGCCGGCGCATCCGCGGCCAGCGGCGCCTGATCCGCGGTGCCGTCCTTAACGTCCTGGTATTGGGGAATGGCGGTGCTGAAGCCCGCGCCCAGCACCCCGCCGGGCTGGTAGGCCGGCGGATCGGCCCAGAGCGTCTGCCCGGACGGGCCGCCGCAGGTGCCCAAGCTGTCGGGGGCAAAGGGATCAACCACCGCGCCATCCTTGCGGACGGATAGATGCAGGTGCGGAAACTGGGTCTTGCCGGAGAGGCCAACCTCGCCCAGCACGTCGCCGGCCCTGACCTTCATCCCGCTTTGGACCCGGACCGAGCCGCGTTTCATGTGGCAATACTGGGTTTCCCAGCCGCCGCCGTGGCGGAGCACGACGCCGTTGCCGCATTCCCTGCCGTCGATCCCGTCCGCGTTTGCATCCGTCGCGTACTGATCCGGCATTGTGTTGCGGGTGCCGAGCACAACACCATCTGCGGCGGCAAGCACCGCGGCACCGGACCGCATGTCCGCGAGAAAGGGCAGGGCGATATCCGTCCCCTTGTGGCCCTCATAGCTGAGGGTGCCGCAGGTGAAATCCGCAGCCCCCGGTCCCGGATCATGGTCCACGAACTGCTGGATATGGCAGTCCTGGCCCAAGGTGCAGTCCAGCGGGAACTGCAAACGAAAATCGCCCGCCGCGGCTGGCGCGGCGAGCGATATAGCAATCAGAAGCCCTGCAGGGCGCATCAGTCCGCGGTCAGCAGCGGCGGCTTGTCGCCGGAAATCCGCGGGTTGCTGGGGCCTTCCAGGCGCAGTTCCAGCTTGCCGTCCTTGATACCGACCTTGACGACACCGCCCTTGGTCAGCTTGCCGAAGAGCAGCTCCTCGGCCAGCGGCTTCTTGATGTGCTCCTGAATGACCCGGCCCAGAGGCCGCGCGCCCATGCGGTCGTCGTAGCCCTTGTCGGCCAGCCATTCGGCCGCCTTACGGGTCAGCTCGATCGAGACATTGCGGTCCATCAGCTGCGCTTCCAGCTGCAGGACGAATTTCTCGACCACCTGCAGGATCACCTCTTTGCCCAACGGCGCGAAGGAGATCACCGCGTCCAGACGGTTGCGGAACTCCGGCGTGAAGGTGCGCTCGATGGCGGCGGTGTCCTCGCCCTCGCGGCGGTCGCGGCCAAAGCCGATGGCGGCCTTTGCCATGTCCGAGGCGCCCGCGTTGGAGGTCATAATCAGGATCACATTGCGGAAGTTCACGGTCCGGCCGTTGTGGTCGGTCAGCTGGCCGTTGTCCATCACCTGCAGCAGGATGTTGTAGACATCCGGATGCGCCTTCTCGATCTCGTCAAGCAGCAGCACGCAGTGCGGGTGCTGGTCGACACCGTCAGTCAGCAGGCCGCCCTGGTCGAAACCGACATAGCCCGGAGGCGCGCCGATCAGGCGGGAGACCGCGTGTTTTTCCATGTACTCGGACATGTCAAACCGCAGCAGCTCAACGCCCAGCTGGTCTGCCAGCTGCTTGGCCACCTCGGTCTTGCCGACACCGGTGGGGCCTGCAAACAGGTAGTTGCCGATGGGCTTTTCCGGTTCGCGCAGGCCGGCACGGGCCAGCTTGATGGCGCTCGACAGGGCGGTGATTGCATCGTCCTGGCCGAAGACCACGCGCTTCAGCGACTTCTCCAGATCCTTCAGCACCTCGGCATCGTCCTTGGAGACGTTCTTGGGCGGGATGCGGGCGATCTTCGCCACCACAGCCTCGATTTCCTTGACGCCGATGGTCTTGCGGCGCTTGCTTTCGATGATCAGATGCTGCGCGGCGCCGGCCTCGTCGATGACGTCGATGGCCTTGTCCGGCAGCTTGCGGTCGTTGATGTAGCGCGCCGACAGCTCCACTGCGGTCTTGATCGCGTCGCCGGTGAACTTGATGCCGTGATGCTCCTCGAAATAGGGTTTCAGCCCCTTCAGGATCTCGATGGAGTCTTCCACCGACGGCTCGTTCACGTCGATCTTCTGGAACCGGCGGGACAGGGCGCGGTCCTTCTCGAAGTGCTGGCGGAACTCCTTATAGGTGGTCGAGCCCATGGTGCGCAGCTTGCCGCCCTGCAGCGCAGGTTTCAGCAGGTTGGATGCATCCATGGCGCCGCCGGAGGTGGCACCTGCACCGATCACGGTGTGGATCTCGTCGATGAAAAGCACCGCGTCCGGGTGCTCCTCCAGCTCGGAGACCACGGCCTTCAGCCGTTCCTCGAAATCGCCGCGGTAGCGGGTGCCGGCCAGCAATGCGCCCATGTCGAGCGAGTAGATGGTGGTTTCCGACAGGATATCCGGGGTTTCACCGGAGACGATGCGGCGCGCCAGGCCTTCAGCGATTGCGGTCTTGCCAACGCCGGGGTCGCCCACCAGCAGCGGGTTGTTCTTGCGGCGGCGGCACAGCACCTGGATGCAGCGCTCCACCTCGTGATCGCGGCCGATCAGCGGGTCGATGTCGCCGTCGCGGGACTTGGCGTTCAGGTCGACGCAGTATTTCGCAAGCGCGCTTTCCTTCTTCTCGCCTTCGGGCGCGGTGGTCAGGTTGTCCTCTTCCTGATCCGTCGCGCCGGTGACCGGGCGGGATTCCCCGTAGGCCGGGTCCTTGGCAACGCCGTGGGCGATGAAGTTCACCGCGTCATAACGGGTCATCTCCTGGTCCTGCAGGAAGTAGGCGGCATCGCTTTCGCGCTCGGCAAAGATCGCCACCAGCACATTGGCGCCTGTCACCTCGGTCCGACCGGAGCTTTGAACGTGGATCGCGGCGCGCTGAATGACGCGCTGGAAGGCGGCGGTCGGCACCGCCTCGGATCCGTCTATGTCGGTGACCAGATTGGCAAGATCCTCATCCACGAATTCCACCAGGGAGGATCGCAATTCGGTCAGGTCGACACTGCAGGCGCGCATCACGCGGGCCGCGTCGGGCTCGTCGATCAGGGCCAGAAGCAGATGTTCCAGGGTTGCGAATTCATGACGGCGTTCATTCGCCAGCGCCAGCGCTGCGTGAATGGCCTGTTCCAGGGTGCTCGAGAATGAAGGCACGGGCGTGCTCCTCTGATCTTGGGTTGGCCGGCGGGGCGGTATTAACCAACCCCTCAGTTCAACCATGTGCTTATATGGTTAGAGTTTGGTTGATAGCGCGCCGGCTTCAAGGGCTTTTCTTCATTTTGGGGTCACAATTATTTTCTCCCTGTGGCGCCGTGATGCCCTTGAACTGCTCAGAAATTGTCCTTGCGCTTGCGGATTTCGGCGAAAACTGCTGCGTCTTCAGCATCTTCCATGCCCAGATGCGCTCTCACGGCACTGTCACCCGCGCGCAGGAAAGGATTGGTGCCGAGTTCCAGCTGCAGGGACGAAGGCACTGTCGGGACGCCGTTTTCACGGGCCTTTGCGATATCCCTGATGCGATCCTGCAACGCCGGGTTGCCCGGGTCCACGGTGGCCGCAAATGCACCGTTGGACCGGGTGTATTCATGCCCTGAGTAAACCATAGTTTGCGGCGGCAGCGCGGCAAGACGCGACAGGCTGGCCCACATCTGCTGCGGCGTGCCCTCAAACAGCCGCCCGCAGCCCAGTGCCATCAGGCTGTCCGCAGTAAACACCGCTTCTGCGCCGGGGATGTAATAGGCGATGTGGCCCACCGTGTGGCCGGAGACATCCATCACCTGAACCTCTTCGCCCAGCAGGGAGAATGCACCGCCATCCTCGACCGCCATGTCCAGCGGCGGCAGCCGGTGCGCGTCTGCCTTGGCGCCAACCACCTTGGCGCCAAAGGCATCCCGCAGCTCTGCCACGCCATCCACATGGTCCCAATGATGGTGGGTCAGCAGGATCCAGTCCAGCCCCCAGCCGCGTTCCGCCAGCGCGGCCTTGACCGCACCGGCTTCGGGCGCATCCACCAGCGCGGTCTCGCCCGAGCCCGGATTATGGATCAAAAAGGCATAGTTATCCGACAGGCAGGGCAGGGTGATGATCTCAAGAGGCATGGTCATTCGCCTTTACATTGCTAAACTGCGCCCAGATTGGCCGAAGCAGCAGGCGCCCGCAATGCATCTTGATGTTCAGGATCTGAGGAACTTCTATTACCGCAGCACGCTGGGCCGCGCGGCGCAGGCGTCGATCCGCGGCCGCCTGCTGGAGCTGTGGCCGGAAGCCGAGGGGCTGACGGTTGCGGGCTTCGGCTTTGCTGCGCCGCTCTTGCGCCCCTACCTGCCTGAGGCGCGCCGGGTGATGGCGCTGATGCCGGGTCCGCAGGGGGTAATGCAGTGGCCTGCTGGCATGCCCAATGTCTCGGTCCTGTGCGAGGAGACCAGCTGGCCCATCGACACTGGCCGGGTTGACCGGCTGGTGGTGCTGCACGGTCTGGAAACCTCGGAACGCCCCTCCCGCCTGCTGGAGGAATGCTGGCGGGTCTTGGGGCCGGGCGGGCGGGCGATTTTCATCGTGCCGAACCGGGCCGGGTTCTGGGCGCGCTCGGATCTTACCCCTTTCGGCTACGGCCGCCCCTATACGCTGCGCCAGCTGGAAGGCCAGCTGCGCGAGCATCAGTTCGCCATCGAGCAGCACACCGCGGCGCTGTACCGGCTGCCCAGCCACAAGCGGTTCTGGCTCAAATCCGGCGCCATGCTGGAAAAGATGGGCCGCAAACTGCCCGCGATGCTGGCCGGCGGGGTGTTCATGGTCGAGGTCAGCAAGCAGACCTACCCGCAAAAGGGCCACATGATCCGCACCAAGACCCCCAGCCGCATCCGGGTGCTGGAGGGGCTGTCCAACCCGATGCCCGAACCGGCCTGACGTCGCGGCCGCCGATTTCGATTCCCTGAAACTGTCCAAGTGGCCCCATGACCGCGCCAAAAGCGGCCTCAGCACCGATATGTGACGTTTTTTGGCGCAAATGCCGCTTTCCGGAATCGCAAAATCCTGCAGTTCAGCCGCACTTTTTTAATTACCGACTGTGGTCAAAGGGCCGCACTTCCTGCAAGTCATTGAAAACACGTGAAACATGCTTTCATCTGTTACCGTTATAGGCAGTTGATAGGTCGCATCCGCTCTGCTAGACCCACGCTGATTTCAACGCCCCGCTGCCAATGGGGGATGACTCACGCCCCCGGACGCCTCCTGAAGCCAGGTATGCCAACCGGGGCCAAAAACATATCGGAAGGGTGGACGTGTCCGAACCAGCTTCGATTTCTGCAGGCATTGCTGCGCGCTATGCCACGGCGGTGTTCGACATCGCTGAAGAAAACAAGGCGCTCGACAGCCTTGAAACCAGCATCAATGACCTGGCAGCCGCGCTGGCTGACAGCAAAGACCTCAACAGCCTGATCCACTCGCCGCTCGTGTCGCGCGAAGAGCAGGGCGCCGCGATCACCGCGGTGGCAGACAAGATGGGCCTGGAGCCCGTCCTGCGCAATACCCTTGCCCTGATGGCCGACAAACGCCGCCTGTTCGTGGTGCCCGCGATGATCGAGGCGCTGCGCGCCCGCCTGGCCGAAGCCCGCGGCGAAGTCACCGCCGAAGTGGTGTCCGCCAAGGCGCTGACCAAGACCCAGAGCGAAAAGCTGGCCAAGACTTTGGCTGAGCGCGTGGGCAAGAAAGTCACCATCAATGCTACCGTCGATGCGTCCATCATCGGCGGTCTCGTCGTTAAAGTGGGCTCGAAGATGATCGACAGCTCGATCCGCTCCAAGCTCAACTCCCTACAGAATGCAATGAAAGAGGTCGGATAAATGGGTATCCAAGCAGCAGAGATTTCTGCGATCCTGAAAGACCAGATCAAGAATTTTGGTCAAGAAGCCGAAGTGGCAGAAATCGGCCGCGTGCTGTCCGTTGGTGACGGTATTGCCCGCGTTTACGGCCTCGACAATGTTCAGGCCGGTGAAATGGTGGAATTCCCGGGCGGCATCATGGGCATGGCGCTGAACCTGGAAAACGACAACGTCGGTGTGGTTATCTTCGGCTCCGACCGCGACATTAAAGAAGGCGACACCGTCAAGCGCACCAACTCGATCGTGGACGTTCCGGCCGGCCCCGAGCTGCTGGGCCGCGTTGTCGACGGTCTGGGCAACCCGCTGGACGGCAAGGGCCCGATCAACGCCTCCCAGCGTCTGGTTGCAGACGTCAAGGCGCCGGGCATCATCCCGCGTAAATCGGTGCACGAGCCGATGGCAACCGGCCTCAAGTCCGTTGACGCGATGATCCCGATCGGCCGCGGCCAGCGTGAGCTGATCATCGGCGACCGTCAGACCGGTAAAACCGCCGTGGCTCTGGACACCATCCTGAACCAGAAAACCTACAACGACGCCGCAGGCGACGACGAGTCCAAGAAACTGTACTGCGTCTACGTTGCTGTCGGCCAGAAGCGTTCGACCGTTGCCCAGCTGGTGAAGAAGCTGGAAGAAGCCGGCGCGATGGAATACTCCATCGTTGTGGCCGCAACCGCGTCCGACCCGGCACCGCTGCAGTTCCTGGCGCCCTACGCCGCAACCGCGATGGCCGAATACTTCCGCGACAACGGCAAGCACGCGCTGATCATCTATGATGACCTGTCCAAGCAGGCCGTGGCCTACCGCCAGATGTCCCTGCTGCTGCGCCGTCCGCCGGGACGTGAAGCCTACCCGGGCGACGTTTTCTACCTGCACTCCCGCCTGCTGGAGCGTTCGGCCAAGCTGAACGAAGACTTCGGCGCCGGCTCGCTGACCGCTCTGCCGGTTATCGAAACCCAGGGCGGCGACGTGTCCGCGTTTATTCCGACCAACGTGATCTCGATCACCGACGGCCAGATCTTCCTGGAAACCGAGCTGTTCTACCAGGGCATCCGCCCCGCCGTGAACACCGGTCTGTCGGTTTCGCGTGTGGGCTCCTCGGCCCAGACCAACGCGATGAAGACCGTTGCAGGCCCGGTGAAACTGTCGCTGGCCCAGTACCGCGAGATGGCGGCCTTTGCCCAGTTCGGCTCCGACCTCGACGCCGCCACCCAGCAGCTGCTGGCCCGTGGCGCCCGTCTGACCGAGCTGATGAAGCAGCCGCAGTACTCGCCGCTGACCAACGCGGAAATCGTCTGCGTCATCTTCGCCGGCACCAACGGCTACCTCGACAAGGTCGACCTCAAGGACGTCGGCCGCTGGGAAGCCGGTCTGCTGGCGCACATGCGCGGCAAAGGCAAAGAGACCCTGGACTGGATCACCAACGAAGATCCCAAGATCAAGGGCGACGCCGCTGACAAACTCAAGGCTGCGATCGACGAATACGCCGCCACCTTCGCATAAGGAGAGAGTCGGGACATGCCTTCTCTCAAGGACCTTAAAAACAGGATCGAGTCGGTCAAATCGACCCGCAAGATCACCAAAGCCATGCAAATGGTGGCCGCGGCGAAACTTCGCCGCGCCCAGGAAGCTGCCGAGGATTCCCGGCCCTACACCAAGCGGTTCAATGCCGTGATGGCGGGGCTGGCGGCCTCGGTCGGCGGCTCCGACTCCGCGCCCAAGCTGCTCCGCGGCACCGGCTCGGACCAGGTGCACCTGCTGGTCGTGATGACTGCCGAGCGCGGTCTGTGCGGCGGCTTCAACTCGAACATTGCCAAGCTCGCCCGCCAGAAGGCGGCCGAGCTGAAGGCCGCGGGCAAGACGGTCAAGATCCTGACCGTCGGCAAAAAGGGCCGCGACGCCCTGAAACGCGACCTGGGCGATGATTTCGTCGGCCATGTGGACCTCAGCGAAGTCAAGCGCGTCGGCTATGCCAACGCGCAGGCGATCGCCAAGGACATCCTGACCCGGTTCGATGCTGGTGAATTCGACGTTGCCACGATCTTCTACTCGGAGTTCGTCAACGTGGTGACCCAGATCCCGACCGCGCAGCAGATCATCCCGGCTTCGTTTGAAGCTGAGGAAGGCGAAAGCTCTGGCGCTGTCTACGACTACGAACCCGGCGAAGAGCAGATCCTGGCGGACCTGCTGCCGCGCGGCGTGGCGACCCAGATCTTCTCGGGCCTGCTTGAAAACGGTGCATCCGAACAGGGTGCCCGGATGAGCGCGATGGACAACGCGACCCGCAACGCGGGCGAGATGATCGACAAGCTGACCATCGAGTTCAACCGCTCCCGCCAAGCCGTGATCACCAACGAGCTGATTGAAATCATTTCGGGCGCTGAGGCGCTCTAAGAGACAACCGGAGACCAACAAATGGCACAAGCAAAAGGCAAGGTGACCCAGATCATCGGCGCCGTTGTGGACGTCCAGTTCGACGACCACCTGCCCGCAATTCTGAACGCGCTGCACACCGAGAACGAGGGCAAGACCCTGGTTCTGGAAGTGGCCCAGCACCTGGGTGAAAACACCGTCCGCACCATCGCAATGGACGCAACCGAAGGCCTGGTCCGCGGCCGGGAAGTGACCGACACCGGCGCCCCGATCTCGATCCCGGTCGGCAACGCCACCCTGGGCCGCATCCTGAACGTCGTCGGTGAGCCGGTGGACGAAAAGGGCCCGGTCAACGCGACCGAGACCCGCGCAATCCACCAGCCCGCACCCGAGTTCAGCGACCAGTCGACCGAGTCCGAAGTCCTGGTGACCGGCATTAAGGTGATCGACCTGCTGGCCCCGTATTCCAAGGGCGGCAAGATCGGCCTGTTCGGCGGCGCCGGCGTGGGCAAAACCGTTCTGATCATGGAACTGATCAACAACATCGCAAAAGTGCACTCCGGCTACTCGGTGTTCGCGGGTGTTGGCGAGCGGACCCGTGAAGGCAACGACCTGTACTGGGAAATGATCGAATCCAACGTGATCAAGCCGGACAACCTGGAAGAATCCCAGGTGGCCCTGGTTTACGGTCAGATGAACGAGCCTCCGGGAGCCCGTGCCCGCGTTGCGCTGACCGGCCTGACCCTGGCCGAACAGTTCCGCGACCAGTCCGGCACCGACGTTCTGTTCTTCGTGGACAACATCTTCCGCTTCACCCAGGCGGGTTCGGAAGTGTCCGCTCTGCTCGGCCGTATCCCCTCCGCTGTGGGCTACCAGCCGACCCTGGCCACCGACATGGGCGCCATGCAGGAGCGTATTACCTCCACCAAGAACGGCTCGATCACCTCGATCCAGGCTGTGTACGTTCCCGCGGACGACCTTACCGACCCGGCACCGGCAACCACCTTTGCCCACCTGGACGCGACCACCGTTCTTAACCGTGCGATCTCGGAGCTGGGCATCTACCCGGCCGTGGACCCGCTGGACTCCACCTCGCGTCTGATGGACCCGGCGATCGTTGGCGAAGAGCACTATGCGGTTGCTTCCGACGTTCAGCAGATCCTCCAGCGCTACAAGTCGCTGCAGGACATCATCGCCATCCTCGGCATGGACGAACTGTCGGAAGAGGACAAGCTGACTGTTGCGCGTGCGCGTAAGATCCAGCGTTTCCTGTCCCAGCCGTTCGACGTTGCGAAGGTCTTCACCGGCTCCGATGGTGTCCAGGTTCCGCTGGAAGACACCATCTCGTCGTTCAAGGCTGTTGTGGCCGGCGAATACGACCACCTGCCCGAAGGCGCCTTCTACATGGTTGGCGGCATCGACGAAGTGATCGCCAAAGCCGAGAAGATGGCTGCGGAAGCCGCCTAAGAACGGATTTTCCCCCGCGCCTTTGCGTGCGGGGGAACCCTGAAAGGAGGCCCCAATGGCACAAACGATGCAATTCGACCTCGTGAGCCCCGAGCGCGCCCTGGCGTCGCTGCAGGCCAGCGCGGTTCAGATCCCCGGAGCCGAGGGTGACATGACGGCGATGCCTCAGCACGCGCCGACCATCACCACCCTGCGCCCCGGCGTGCTGAAGGTCGAAAGCCCGGAAGGCAACTCGGAGTATCTGGTGACCGGCGGTTTTGCCGAAATCGCAGGCGACAGCCTGTCGGTTCTGGCCGAACGCGCGATCCCGATGGCCGAGATGACCCGCGATCAGATGAACGCGCTGATCGAGGAAGCCCGCGAGATGTACAAGACCGCGAAAGAGGAAGACCAGCCGCACGGCCTGGTCGAGGACGCAGCCAAGCTGCTGGCCGACATGGAAGCCCTGGGCACCCATATGTCCCTCTGATCCAAACGCGGATTGGACAAATTGAAACCGGCTCCCTTTGGGGGCCGGTTTTCTTTTGGGGAGGGCGGGCTTCGGACGGCTGCAGGACGATAGTGGACCGTTCCTCAGTAGGAGCGGGATAGGGTATTTGCGGGACGTAGCTGACATTGCGCAGCTTTTATAATAGCCTTCTGAGGCGGAGGAATTACTATGGCAGAGCGCTTGATAGGCGGATGTAAATGTGGATTGGTTCGCTACCAAGGCACCTGTCTGGAAGCTCCCATGTTCCGATGCCACTGTCGTGATTGCCAGCAACTTACTGGCTCGGGGCATTCGGAGATGGTTCCCCTTGCGATCCAAGACTTCTCGATAAGCGACACCTCCAAAACCTACGAAATGGTGGGGAAATCGGGTCTATCGACGTTCAGCGGTTTCTGTCCGAATTGCGGATCACAACTTACGCGCAACAGTCAGCGGATGAGTGATCGGATATATGTGCATGCTTCTTCTCTCGACGATCCCAGCATCTATAAGCCAAAGAAATCAATCTATTCAGAGGCTGCTCAGGTGTGGGATGAAGCCGCGATCCTCAAGGAGCAATAAGGGCTCAAACCAGACCTTGGCTCGCGTTGAAGTGCGGGGTGTAACGGCAGCGTCAAATGGCGCTTCTTCCCTTCTCCACGCTTTCTCTTGCTCACCACGCCATTCCCAACACTCTTAACCCAATTCTCACCAAATTTTCGGAAATTACCCTGCATCACATAAACCCAACCAGCAGGATTTCCCGTGACCGATTGGACCTCCGGCTATGTCGCCGGCATCGACTACACCTTTGATTTTCACAGCCAGCTGACGCCGGCTCTGCTGGCGTTCGGAGCCATGCGCCAGGGGCACCGGCACGGGCTGGACAAGGCCAGGCTCTCCTATTGCGAGCTGGGCTGCGGCCAGGGGTTCTCGGCCAATCTGCTGGCAGCCGCCAATCCGCATATCGACTTTCACGCTATGGACTTCAGCCCCGCGCATATCGCCGGCGCGGCCGAACTGGCGCAGGAGGCGGGGCTGGAGAATGTGCATTTCCATGAACGCAGCTTCGAGGATTTCGGGCAAACCCCGGACCTGCCGGAGAGCTTCGACATCATCGCGCTGCACGGGGTCTACAGCTGGGTTTCCTTGGAAAACCGCCAGCATATCCTCCGCTTCATTGCTGAGCGGCTGCGGCCGGGCGGGCTGGTTTACGTCAGCAGCAACGCGCAGCCGGGCTGGGCTGCGGCGATGCCGCTGCGCCGCCTGCTCGCCAGCCGGGCAGAGCAGGGCAGCGGCCCGCTGGCCAAGCGGATCCAGGATGCCATGGCGTTTGCCCGCCAGCTGAACGCGGCCGGCGCGGGGTTCTTTGCCAGCAACCCGGCCGCCGCCAAGCGGCTCAAGCACATGGACGCGATGCCCGCCAACTATCTGGCGCATGAATATTTCAACAAGGACTGGACGCCGTTCCACTTCGAGGATCTGGCCGCGGAACTGGCAGGCGCCAAGCTGAGTTTTGCAGGCTCGGTGCATCCGCTCGACAATATCGACAGCGTCCGCTTCACGCCGCAGCAGCAGGCGCTGCTGGAGGCTGAGCCGGACCCGGATCGCCGCGAGGGCCTGCGGGATGTGCTGCTGAACGAGCATTTCCGCACCGACATCTTTGTGAAGGGCAAGCTGGCGCATACTCCGCGCGGCGAAATCGGTGCGTGGTTTGCAACGCCGTTTGCGCTCACCCGCACCTACAGCGGCGGCGCGCTCAAGTTCAATCACCGCGGCAAGGACCTGCCGCTGGAGCAGGAACAGTACGCGCCGGTTCTCAAGGCTCTGGCGAACGGCCCCGCAACGGTGCGCAGCCTGCTGGATCAGGGCGTGTTCGGCACCATGGACTGGGGCAGCATCGCCCTCATGCTGTCAGCGCTGGCAAGCACCGGCTGTATCGCGCCGTGCTTGCCGCAGGAGGGGCTGGCGGAGCGCGCCGCCGCCTGCCGTGCCTTCAACCAGGCCGTCTGCAAACGCGCAGAAGACAGCGAGGCCCTGCGCTTTCTTGCCTCGCCCGTCACCGGCGGCGGGGTGGAGCTTGACCGGTTTGAGCAGCTGTTCCTGCTGGCCCGAAGCGAGGGGCTGGAGACCCCGGCGGACTGGGCGGGCCTGGCCTGGCGCATCCTCGCGCCGCAGGGCCAGCGTCTGCAGCACGAGGGCCGGGTGCTGGAAACCGAAGAAGAGAACCTCGCCCTGCTGCGCGCCCGGGCCGGCAATTTCGCTGCCCGCCGCCTGCCGCTGCTGGAAAGCCTGGGCGTGACGCTTCAGGACAGCAGCGCTGCGCTGCAGGCCGGCGCAGCAGCGCGGGCACAGGGCGCCGCAGCCTGATTTCGCGTGCGCCGGCAGCGGTTCAGCAGCCGGCCCCGGACCGCCGCCGGAACGGCCGCAGGGCTGGCGCCGCATTAGCATTTTGACAAGCACTGGCGTTTAGACAGGACCCTGTAGAAAACTAACACTGACAGGAACTGAAACGTGTCCTTTGAAGACCGCACGCTGGCTGCTCCGGCAAGGAGCAAAGAAGCTTACTTTGCCTTGGACGAAGTGTTCTTTTCCCGAACCGATAGCCGTGGTGTTATCCGGGCCGGCAATGCGGTGTTCAGCCGGGTTGCCAAATACCCGCTGGAGGAGCTGCTGGGTGCGCCGCACAAGGTCATCCGCCATCCGGACATGCCCCGCGCCGTGTTCCAGCTTCTATGGGATACCATCAAGGACGGCGGCACCGTCGGCGCCTACGTCAAGAACCGCGCCAGCGACGGCAGCTTCTATTGGGTTTTTGCCATCGTCACCCCCTGCGAAGGCGGCTATTTGTCGGCGCGGATCAAGCCCACCAGCCCGCTGCTGCGCACGGTAGAGCAGGAGTACGCCAAGGTGCGCCAGGCAGAACAGGCCGAGGGGCTGAGCCCGGAGGACAGCGCTGCGCTTCTGCTCGCCCGCCTGAAGGAGCTGGGCTTTGACACCTACAACGATTTTGCAGGCCACGCCCTGGCAGAGGAGCTGCTGGCGCGCGATGCCGGTCTCAACCGCCCGGCCTGCGCCCGGCTGGCGGAACGCCGCACGATGCACGCAACCGCCGGCACGCTGGTCGGGGAGACCGAGGCGCTGGTGCAGGAGTTCGAATCCATGCGCACCATCCCGCATAACCTGCGGGTGATCGCCTCGCGGATCGAACCGGCGGGCGGGCCGGTGACGGTTCTGTCGCAGAACTACAGCTCCATGTCCCGCGACATGTCCAGCTGGTTCGAGGCTCACGTTTGGGGCAAGGACAGCAATTTCCGGGCCATCAAGGGCACCGTCACGGCGGCGATCTTTGTCGAAGGTCTGGCGCGCATCCTGACCGAATGCGGCCACCAGCTCGACCAGGAGGACGGCTCCGCCTCCACCGACATCGCCCGCGAGCAGGCTATCCTGTCGGAGCTGACCGAAACCCAGTTCACCAAGGCCCGGGCCAGCCTGCACGACGTCCGCTTTGAGGCCGACCGCATCCAGAAGGCCTGCCTGACGCTGCACCGCCACTTCATGGCGCTCACCACCACCCGGGTGCTGTGCAAGATCGAATGCGCGCGGCTGGGCCACGTGGGGGAATCGCTGAACTCGATCATTGACGAGCTGGGCCAGTTCCAGGACCGGATCTCGGCACGGCTCGAAAGGATCTCGGAGCTGAGCACCGCACTCGCCTGCGAAGAGGGCTGAGCGGCGCTCAGTCCCCGTTCTCTTTCGCTTTCTCCGCCCAGCTCTTGCGGAAGGAGGCGGGCGACTGCCCGTACCGCTTCTTGAACCGGATCGACAGCTGGGTGGCGCTGCTGAACCCGGTGGCGGCGGATATTTCTGCCACCGTCATGTTGGTCTCATTCAGCAAGGCCAGCGCCCGGCCCACCCGCAGCTCGATATAGAACTGCACCGGCGAGGTGCCGGCATAGCGCTGGAACAGCCGCTCCAGCTGGCGCCGCGAGATTTGCGCATGTTCTGCCACCACGCCGATCTCCACCGGCTCCTCAATGGTGTCATGCATGAACTGCATCGCGTTGATCAGATGCTGGTTACGGCTGCTGAGCGCCACGGAATAGGCCGACTTCTGCAGCGCCTCCCGGTTGTTGGAGCGGAAGTGGATGCACATGTCCGACACGATCACCGCCAGGTCCTTGCCGTGGTCAGTCTCGATCATCTCCAGCATCATGTCGGTGGCCGCATTGCCGCCGCCGCAGGTCATCATCCCGTTGTCGATCTCATAGAGGTTCGCAGTCGGTTCCAGCCCCGGAAAATACTCGGAAAACGACGGCTGGTTCTCCCAATGCAGGGTAAAGCGGTGGTCCTGCAGAATTCCTGCCTGGGCCAGGGCAAAGGCACCGGTGCAGATGCCGCCAAACCGGCTGCCATGGGCATTCTGCCGCCGGATCCAGGCGAGCGTTCGGGGATTGGTGCTGTCCGACGGCTCAATGCCGGAGCAGACAAAGGCAAAGCTGCCGCGCGGCAGGTCCTCCAGCGCCATGCCGGTGTTGATCTCAATACCGTTGGAACAGGGCACCGGCGCGCCGTCCTCGCTGATCAGAAACCAGCGGTACAGCTCCTTGCCAGTGACCTGATTGGCGATCCGCAAGGGTTCCACCGCGGCGCTGAATGCCAGCATGGTCAGCTTCGGCAGAAGCAGGAAGTAGATGTCTTTGGGCGGCCCGTCGTAATCAACCCGGAAACTGGCCGCACCTTTCGGGACAAAGCTGCGGAGTGTCATATCGCTAACCTAACAGATGGGATGTTCACTTTGAAATGCGCGCCGGAGGGGAGGCTCCGGCGCGCGGGGCGATCAGGCGGTCAGCTCGGCCACCGGTTCGCCGCTGTCCTCCCAGGCGGTGATTTCCTCCTCACTGGCCCGGGGCGAGAACAGCCCGGTCATCGCATAGAAGATGCCGATCAGCGGCGACAGCCAGCAGGCAAAGGCCAGCGGGATGTACAGCAGGTTCTCAAAGTTGCCGTCGGCAATTCCCAGCGCCAGCGCCGAGATCACAAATGCGCCGCCCGCGTTCCAGGGGATCAGCGGCGACACCAGCGTGCCGCCTTCCTCGATGGCGCGCGACAGGTTCAGCGGCGAATACTTCATGCCGCGGTAAACCGGCGCATACATCCGGCCCGGCAGGGCAATGGACAGATAGGGGTCACCCGCCACGGTGTTGGTCGCCACCGAGGTCAGAATGGCCGAGGTCTGGATGCCGGCAAAGGACTTCACCCGGGCAATGATCACCTTGATGATCGCCTGCAAACACCCGGTGCGCTCCAGCGCGCCGCCGAACCCCAGCGCCAGCAGCACCAGCGAGATGGTCCACATCATCGACTGGATGCCGCCGCGGTTCAGCAGCGGGTCGATCTCCGCCACGCCGGTGTCAATGGAATAACCGCTGTTGGCGAAGGTAAAGGTCTCATGCAGCCCCGCACCCTGGCACACCATCGCCATGATGCCGCCGACAACAGCCCCGGCAAACAGCGACGGGATCGGCGGTTGCTTCTTCACGGCGAGGAAAATGACCAGCAGGGCCGGCAGCAGCATCAGCGGCGAGATCCAGAACGCCTCGTCCAGCGCGCCTGTGATCGCGTCGATGCGCTCGAAGGACACCTGCGAGGTGTCGATCAGGGTGAACCCGACAACCAGATAGATCACCAGCGCGATCAGCATCGACGGCACGGTGGTCGGCAGCATGTTGCGGATGTGGTCGAACAGGTTGGTGCCGGTGACGGCCGGGGCCAGGTTGGTGGTGTCCGACAAGGGAGAGATCTTGTCGCCGAAGAACGCGCCCGAAACCACGGCTCCGGCGGTCCAGTACATCGGAATGCCAAAGCCCGCGCCGATCCCCATCAGCGCCAGGCCGACGGTGCCCACGGTGCCCCAGGAGGTGCCCAGCGACACCGACACGATGGAGCACAGCACCATGCCCGCGGCCAGGAACAGCTCCGGCGACAGGATCTTGAGGCCGTAATAGATCAGCGTCGGCACGGTGCCGCTGGCAATCCAGATGCCGACGATCATGCCCACGGTGATCAGGATCGACACCGACGGCAGCGAGATGTTGATAACGTGGAACACGCCCTCTTCGATGTTGTCCCACTTGTGGCCCAGCTTCAGCCCCACCAGCGCGGTGATGGCAATGCCGATGGCCAGCGGGATATGCGGGGTGAAGTCCCCGAAATAGAACAGCTGGACCCCCAGTACGGCCAGCGTCAGCACGATGGGCAGCAGCGCCATTCCAAGGCCGGGTTTAACAGTATTCGGATCAATTGGTGACACGGGGTTTCTCCTCCCTTGGGTCAGATCGCCTGTGCGAGGCGGATGCAGATACACACCAGACAACGCCATCCCGGACTCGATGCCAGCGCGCCGGAATGGTCGGCATTTGCGACATTGAGGAGATAATTCCCCCGCTGGGGAAGTTGTGTTCCAATAGGGGAATTATTCCGATGCGGCCTGGGCTGCGGCACCGTGAGGGAACACGGGACAGCACGCGCAGGGAGCCTCAGGTGCCTTGCGCAAACGCAACAGCCGCAGGGTGATTGCTGCCGGTTTCTGGATTATCCTGCCGGTTGCCTTACTCTGACCGGCAGGCTAACCGCTTGGGAAACGGCATGAAAAGACTGCGCAACCCCCGCACTGGGGTCGATCAGGGCGATACCGGCATCTTCTCGGATTTCGAGGATGGCGGCGCGATGTGGACCGGCTCCGGCCCGCGCGAGCGGCGCCGGGCGGTGGCTTTTGCGGAACCTTTTGCCCGCCCGCCCTCCGTGCATGTGTCGGTATCGCTGTGGGATATGGACACCTCCGCAGCCATCCGGGCAGAGCTGGTGGCGGAAAACATCACCTGCGAAGGGTTCGATATCGTTTTCCGCACCTGGGCCGACAGCCGCGCCGCCCGGCTGCGCGCCGCCTGGCTGGCAATCGGCGAACTGCCCTATGCCGATGACTGGGACGTCGATTAAGCCTCGGCCGTAAGGCGTCCGGCGCGCAGCAGCTTGCGGAACTTGGGGCACTCCAGATGGCTGGGCGCCGGGCAGTCCGCTACATGGCGCAGCGCGTCGCGCAGGGTGGACAGCTCCTGGATCTGCGCCTCCAGCGCGTCGGCGCGGGCGTGCAGCTGGTCCCGCGGCAGATCCGGCCGGCCGTCCTTGCCGAACATCCCGGAAATCTCCTGCAGCGAAAACCCCGCCGCCTTGGCCAGCGTGATCAGCGACAGCTGCAGCAGCGTTTCGGGTCCGAACTGCCGTCGCAGCCCCTTGCGCCCGGCTGAGGTGATCAGCCCGATCTCCTCATAATACCGCAAGGCCGAGGCCGCGACGCCAGAACGCTCCGCGACCTCGCCAATATCCAGAAGTTTCATCCTTGACCTCAAGCTGGCTTGAATTCGCAGGCTGCCAGTCTTGAACGGATTGGACAAGGAATATTCCCGATGAAAACGCACGAGACTGCGGTTTGGCATCAGCCCAGGGCCATCGCGCTGCTGATGGCGGCCAGCCTCACGGTGATGGCGAACGCCACGATCAGCCCGGCGCTGGCCGGGCTGGAACAGGAATTTGCGGATGCAGAGGACGCGGGCTTTCTGGTGCGGCTGCTGGTCACCGTGCCCTCGCTGGGGGTGATGCTGACCGCGCCGCTGGCAGGCTGGCTGACCGACCGCGCCGGGCGGCGGGGCGTGCTGCTTGCGGGGATCTGGCTGTTCATCCTGTGCGGCACTGCCGGTTTTTACCTGCCGGATCTGCACCTGATGCTCGCCAGCCGCTTTGGCCTCGGTATCGCGGTGGCGCTGATCATGACCGCACAGACCGCCTTGATCGGTGACTACTTCACCGGCGCCCGGCGTCAGGCGCTGACCGGGCTGCAGATATCTGCCCGCAACTTTGGCGGACTGGTGTTCATCGGCACAGCCGGGCTGGCCGCGACTCTGTCGCCGCGGCTGCCGTTCCTGATCTACGGCCTGGCGGCGGTGTGCCTCTTTGCCGTCTGGCGCCACGCCCCGGAACCCCGGCACGGCGGCGGCGGGGCAGGGCAGCCAGAGGCGCCAGGCCACCCCGCCTGGCTGGTGCTGGTCAT
The DNA here is from genome assembly GCF_982940295.1 of Leisingera sp. Lineage (NCBI taxonomy): Bacteria > Pseudomonadati > Pseudomonadota > Alphaproteobacteria > Rhodobacterales > Roseobacteraceae > Leisingera > Leisingera sp. Next base: position 139,780 of record NZ_CEYXRG010000004.1, on the reverse strand, counting down.
CGCCGTCTCGGCGTTGCAAATGCTGACCAACGGCCTCTTCTTCATGATGCCGACCCAGCTGCCATTCTTCTTTGCCGCGCAAGGTCTCAACAGCGCGCTGATGACCGGCGCCGGTCTGGGCCTGCTGTCGCTCTGCGGCGGCATCACCGCGCTGCTTTATGCGCGGTTCAAAGGCACGCTGCCCCATGCTGCGGTCTTTGCCGCCGGCTACAGCGCGCTGTCCCTTGGCTTTGCGGTGCTGGCGCAAGAGGGCAGCCCGGCCCTGTCCCTCACCGGGGCGATGGCTATCGGCATCGGCTATGCCACGGTGTCCCCGGGGTTTGTGGCCATTGCACTGGCGCTGGCCCCGGCCAGGCGGCGCGGCACCGCAGGGGCAATCCTCACCGCCTCGGTGTTCTGCGGCCAGTTCCTGTCGCCCTTCGCCAGCACTCCGGCCATAGCTCAGTGGGGATACGGCGGTGCTTTCGGTGCGGCTTCGGCGCTGCTGGCGCTGATGGCCGCCGCCGCACTGGCGGCGGCCCTGCGCACCGCCCGCCGCCGCGCCGCTGCCTGAAACGAAAAAGCCCCGCTCAGCAGCGGGGCTTTGATCCATCCGGAAAACAGCAGCCTCAGCCGCCGTTTGAATAGAGGCTCTCGTAAATCGGAACCAGCGTCTTGTCCTCGAACAGCGACGACACAGAGGTGCCATGCCAGATGTTCAGGATCGCCTGGGTGAACAGCGGCGCGGTCGGCACGATACGGATGTTCGGCGCGGCCTTCACTTCCTCGGTGGGCTGGATCGAGTCGGTCAGCACCAGCGATTTCATCACCGAGTTGGTGACACGCTCCACCGCCGGGCCGCTCATCACGCCGTGGGTGATATAGGCGTGCACTTCCTTGGCACCGTTATCCAGCAGCACCTGCGCCGCCTTGCAAAGGGTGCCGGCGGTGTCGCACATGTCGTCGACGATCAGGCAGATCTTGTCCTTCACGTCGCCGATCACGGTCATCTCTGCAACTTCACCCGGCTTCTCGCGGCGCTTGTCGACGATCGAAAGCGGCGCGTTGATCCGCTTGGCCAGCTCGCGGGCACGGGCCACGCCGCCCACGTCCGGCGACACCACCATCAGCTCGCCCATCCGGTCCTTGAACTGGTCCTTCACGTCCAGCGCAAAGATCGGGCTGGCATAAAGGTTGTCCACCGGAATGTCGAAGAAGCCCTGGATTTGGGCTGCGTGCAGGTCCATGGTCAGCACCCGCTCGATACCCGCACCGGTCAGCATGTTGGCCACCAGCTTGGCCGAAATCGGCGTGCGCGCCTTGGTGCGGCGGTCCTGGCGGGCATAGCCGAAGTAGGGGATCACTGCGGTGATCCGCTGGGCCGAGGACCGGCGCAGCGCGTCGGAGATGATCAGCAGCTCCATCAGGTTGTCATTGGCCGGGTTCGAGGTCGGCTGGATGATGAACATGTCCTCGCCGCGGACATTCTCATAGACTTCGACGAAGATCTCGCCGTCATTGAACCGCTCGACGCGGGCATCCACCAGCCCCTGGTCGACACCGCGGTGCATGCTCATGCGGCGGGTAATGGCTTGGGCAAGAGGGAGGTTGGCGTTCCCAGCGATCAGCTTGGGTTCGTTCAAGGTCGGCATTGGCTGTTATCCCCAGGCAGCAATGGCAATGTGTCAGATTCGTGATATTGAACCCCGCTTATCATGCACTTACCTTCGCGCAAAGTTCTAAGCGGGAGATACATCTTATGATGGTATTTGATTTCTACTTTTCCACCCTTTCGCCATTTTCCTATCTCGCCGGAACCCGCACGTGGGAGATTGCGGCCCGTCACGGCGCCAAGGTGAACTGCAAGCCGCTGGACATCCTGGCGCTGTTTTCCCGCACCGGCGGCACGCCCCCGGGCGAACGGCATCCATCGCGGCAGGAGTACCGTCTGATCGAGCTGGAGCGGCAGGCGGCCAAGCTGGGCCTGCCCGTCAACCTCAAGCCCGCCCATTGGCCCGCCAATGCCGCGCCGTCCTCCTATGCCATCATTGCAGCGCAAAACGCAGGCGGCGGCGATATGGGGCAGCTGGTTCATTCCATCCTGCGAGCCTGCTGGGCAGAACAGAAGGACATCGCAGACGACGCGGTGATCCGCGCCTGCCTCGACGGCGCCGGCTTCGACCCTGCGCTGGCGGACAGCGGCCTCCTGGCCGGCGCGGAGACCTATGCGCAAAACCTCGAGGATGCGGTCACTGCCGGCGTGTTCGGCGCGCCGTTCTGGGTGACGGCGGACGGCGCCCGGTTCTGGGGCCAGGACCGGCTCGAGGATCTGGACGCCCATCTGGCGGAGGCGGCGGCGTGACCGATCAGCTGGACGGTATCTTCTCGCGCAGTTTCGGCCAGGGTCCCCGGCCTGTGCTGGCGGTGCATTGCTCGCTGGCCCATTCCGGCGCCTGGCGCGGTCTGGCAGAGGTGATGGCGGAGGAAATCACCCTCACCGCCTATGACATGCTGAGCCACGGCCGCAGCCCGGACTGGGAGGGGCAGGGCAATTACCAGCTGCTGAACGTGGAGGCCGGGCTGGCGCTGCTGACAGAGCCGGTGGACCTGGTCGGCCATTCCTTCGGGGCCACTGTCGCCCTGCGCATGGCGATGGCGCGCCCGCATCTGGTGCGCAGCCTCACCCTGATCGAGCCGGTGCTGTTTGCCGTCGCCAAGGCCGATGCCCCGGATGTGCTGGCCGCGGTGGAGGCCGACAGCCGGCCCATCGACGCCGCCTGGGAAGCGGGCGATCTGGAACTGACAACCCGGCTGTTCAACCGCCTGTGGGGGCCGGGAGAGCCGAAGTGGCCGGACCTGCCGGAGCAGCTGCGCGCCGCGATGATGCGCGCAATGCCGGTGATCCCCGCCAGCCACGGCACGCTCTACCTGGATGAGAACGGCACCCTGGCGCCGGGGGCGCTGGATCCGGTCACGATGCCTGCACTGCTGGTTACCGGATCGGACAGCCCGCCGGTGATGGCAGAGATCGCCCAGGGCCTCACCCGCCGCCTGGGCAATGCCCGCGCCGTATCGGTGCCCGGCGCAGGCCACATGCTGCCGGTGACGCATCCGGCAGAGACGGCTGAACTCTTGCGCGGGTTCTGGCAGCGGGCCTGACCCTTTGCGCCGCCGCTGCAGGCAAGGCAGGATAGGGCAGCACGGGCTGCAGCGGCGGAGGACGCACCGATGGCATCGAAGAAGGATCTCTTGAAAACGCTCCTCAAGGGCCTCGAGACCGGCGACCCCGCGGCTGCCGCTGTGGTCAATGAGGACAAGTACATCCAGCACAACCCCCAGACCCATGAGGGCAGCGAAGGGCTGGCCGAGCTGTTTGCCCGCCTCGCGAAAACCTCCCCCAAGGTGCGTTTCAAACGGGTGTTCGAAGACGGCGATTTCGCCTTTGCCCATGTCGAGTACGATTTCTCCTCCCTGCGCGCAGCCTTCGAGGTGTTCCGGTTTGAGGACGGCCAGGCGGTGGAGCATTGGGACAACATCCAAGCCCTGCGCGGCCCCAACCCTTCCGGCCGGGGGATGCAGGACGGCACCACGGACATCACCGGCGTGGACAAGACAGAAGACACCCGCGCCCTCGCGCGCCGCTTCACCGAGCAGGTGCTGATCGGGCGGCGGCTGGACCTTTTGCCGGACTATGTCCGCGCGGATCTTATCCAGCACAGCCCGGACCTGGCGGACGGTTTGCCCGCCCTGCAGGAGGCTCTGGCGGCCACGCACGACGGCACACCCGCGATCCGGTACCAGCGCCTCCACCGGGTGCTGGCGGAAGGCGACTTCGCTCTCTGCGCCAGCGAGGGTCATCTGAACGGCTCGCACACCAGTTTCTACGACCTGTACCGTATCGCAGACGGCAAGATCGCGGAGCATTGGGACACGGTCGAGACCATCCCGCCGCGCAGCGCATGGAAGAACGATAACGGCAAGTTCTGAACCGCCAGGGTCCGCTCCCTGGCCCCGGGCGTTTGATTCTGACGGCACTGACCCTAGACTGGCAGGCAGTTGGTTCATCGGCGGGAGGGTCACATGCCCGGACTTGATTTCTGGTATTCGATCGGCAGCACCTACACCTACTTGACCGTGATGCGGATCGCGGATGCGGCGGCCGAGGCCGGCGTTGCGGTCCGCTGGCGCCCGTTCAACGTGCGCCACGTGATGACGGTGCAGAACAACATCCCCTTCAAGGACAAGCCGGAAAAGACCGCCTATATGTGGCGCGACGTCGAACGCCGCGCGCAGCGCTATGGCTTCCATGTGCGGCTGCCGGCGCCCTATCCGCTGCCGGAGCTGGTGCTGGCCAACCAGGTCGCGGCGCTCGGCGCGGCGGAGGGCTGGGGAGAGGCCTATACCCAGGCCGCCTACCGCTGCTGGTTCGAGGCCGGCCAGCCCGCGGGCGAGGACCCGAACCTCAGCGCCAGCCTGGAGGCCGCAGGCCAGGATCCGGCCCGTGTGCTGGAGGCGGCGCAGTCAGAGGAAACCGTCCGGATGCTGGCCAAAGCGACAGACGAAGCAATGGCCCTTGGCATTTTCGGCGCGCCCAGCTTTGCGGTGGGCAAGGAGATCTTCTGGGGCGACGACCGGCTGGAAGACGCGCTGCTCTGGGCGCAGGGCCGCCAGTAACCGCGGCCCGGCCGCACTTTAAAGCAACGACAGGAACGCCCGGATATCCTCTTCCGGAACCGACCAGTCGCAGACAAACCGCGCTGTGACCAGCTCATGCTCCGGCCCCTGCAGCAGCCCGTCCCACAGGTGGTAGATGGCGCCTGCGGCAAACAGTTCCTGATGCTTGTGGCGGGGCAGGGCGGCAAAGATCATGTTGGCCTGCGCCGGATGGGTGAAATGGGCGCCCGCCGCCTCCAGACCCTCGGCCAGCAGCGCCGCCTTGGAATTGGCGGCGCGGGCGTTTTTCAGCCACAGATCATCGTTCAGATAGGCGAGCAACTGCGCCGACAGATACCGGTGCTTGGAAAACAGATGCGCCCCGCGCTTGCGGCGGTACTCGAACTCCTGCGCGTGTTTGGGATCAAAGAAGATCACCGCCTCCACCCCCAGGCAGCCGTTCTTGGTGCCGCCGAAGGACACCGCATCCACGCCCGCCTTCCAGGTCATCTCCGCCGGCGTGCAGCCCAGCGACACCAGCGCATTGGTGAACCGCGCGCCGTCCATATGCACCGGCAGCCCGTATTCCTTGGCCGCCGCGCAGACCGATTGCAGCTCGGCCAGGCTGTAGACGGTGCCGAACTCCGTGACTTGCGTCAGCGACACCGGCCCCCGCTGCGGCCCATGCACACCGCGGGTCTCCTCGCCCTCGATGGCGGCGCGCAAAGCCTCAGACGTCATCTTGTCCGCATCTGTGACCAGCGTCAGCTTGGCACCGCCGCTGTAGAACTCCGGCGCGTTGCATTCATCCATGTTGATATGGGCAGGCTTGGTGCAGAACACCGTCTGCCACGGCTGCGCCAGCGTCGACAGCGCCAGCACATTGGCCGCAGTGCCGGTCGCGACCAGATAGACCGCGGCCTCCGGCGCCTCGAAAATCTCCCGGATCCGCGCCGTCACCTCGGCCATTTCCGCATCGGCGCCATAGCCCATGGCATAGCCCCGGTTGGCCGCGGCCAGGGCGTCAAGGATCTGCTGCGGCACCGGGCCGGAATTGTCGGAGGCGAAATGCATCGGGCTGTGTCCTTGGTCTGTATGCGGTTACGCCCCAAGCAGTAGGCAGTTCTGCGGCGGATTCCAAGCCGTGCCTGTCTCGCGCTTTCAGAACACTTGCGCGAACAGATACCCCATTGCGAAGCCGGTGCAGGTGCCGGCAATGGCCCAGACGGTCAGCTGCCGCGCCAGATGATACCTGTGCCAGGCCTGAATATCATTGGCCTGCCGGCCGCTCAGACCCAGGGTCGAGAGGAACTCTTTCGCCTTATAGATTTCCCGCCGGCTGAAATAGGCGCCGTGCTTGAATGGCATTGACCGCCCTCCTGATGGAATACCAGTACGGACCCGGCGCCGCTGCTGTGCCGGCCCGGCGCCCGGTTCTTCCCAGAATGCGGGAGGGGGAGTGCGCTTTGCAACCCTGAATTGCAAGGGTGCTTAATGAAACCGGACCGGAGGGCGGGGCAATCCCGCTCAGCCCAGGGGCTCGTCGATGATGTGGTCTTCCCACTCTTCTTCGGCGATCTCGAACTCCGACACCGTCCAGCCGCGCACCGAAACCCCTGCCTCATGCACGCTCTCCGGGGTGCCCGTCAGCAAGGGGTGCCATTCCGGCAGCGGCTTGCCCTGCCACAGCAGCCGGTAGGCGCAGGTTTCCGGCATCCAATAGGCGTGGGTGTCCAGGTTGTCCGGTTTCAGCACGATGCATTCCGGCACGAACTGATGCCGGATCGGATACTGCGCGCAGCGGCAGGTGCTGTCGTCCAGCAGGCGGCAGGCCACCCGGGTCAGCGCCACCTCGCCGCTGTCCTCATCCTCCAGCTTGTTCAGGCAGCACTTGCCGCAGCCGTCGCACAGCGCTTCCCATTCCTTCTGGCTCAGCTTTGCCAGCGGCTTCTTCTCCCAGAAGCGCGCGCCCAGGCCGGAGCGGTCGATCACGTCCTTGCCCCGCCTCATAGCGCCGCCAGGATTTCGCGCGCCTGGGCGCAATCCGCGTCCATCTGCGCGGTCAGCGCGTCCAGCCCGTCGAACTTCAGCTCAGGCCGCAGAAATTCCACCAGCCCGACTGACAGCGTTGCCCCGTAAAGGTCGCCGGAGAAATCGAACAGGAAGGTCTCGATATTCGGGACCACGCCGCCGAACATCGGCCTGACCCCGATGGAGGCCGCGCCGTGATAGCTGCCCTGATGCGGGCCGTCCAAGACATCGACCAGCACCGCATAGACGCCAAAGCGCGGCTGGTGCAGCCCCTCGATTGACATGTTGGCGGTGGGGAAGCCCAGCTCCCGCCCGCGCTGCTCGCCGCCGATCACCACGCCTTCGATCCGGTGCCAGTGGCCCAGCATCTCCTTGGCATCCGCAGGCCGCCCCTCGCTCAGCGCGTTGCGGATCGCGGTAGAGGACACCGCGTGCTCGGAATACTCCATCAGCGGCGCAATGGTGACGCCAAACCCGTATTGCGCGCCAAACCTCTGCAGGTCTTCGGCATTGCCGACCCGGCCCTTGCCGAAACAGAAATCGGCACCCACCACCACATGCGCCAGCCCCAGTCCTTCGGCGATCACGTCGCGGGCGAATTCCTCCGGCGTCAGGCTCGACAGCGCGGTGTTGAAGTTCAGCTCATACAGCCGCTCCACCCCCAGCTTCTCCAGCCGGTGAGCGCGGGTCTCGGCCCGCATCAGCCGGAAGGGCGGGGCATCGGGCGCAAAAAACTCGCGCGGATGCGGCTCAAACGTCATCACCCCCAAGGGCGCCCCGGGAGCGGCCTCGCGGGCCAGTTCGATCACCGATTGATGGCCCAAATGCACGCCGTCGAAGTTGCCGATGGCAACGGTGGCGCCCCGGTCCTGGTCTTCGACGAATTCAAAATCTCTGACGATACGCATGGCGCATCCGTACCCGCACCCGCGCGGCGGTTCAAGCGGCCAGTGGCGGGGGAAGGAAGAGAGCAGGGGCGGCTCTGTCAGGGAACAGCGCCAGCGCTGCCCGGCGGCGCGCAACACAAGGCCGGTATGTGCCTGCAGGCGGTCGTTTCAGATTCAGCCCGTCAGTCCTTGCTGCCGGGCAGTTTGCCTTGCGTGAAAGCGATGCTTGGATCGGCTGAGTGCTCAACGTCCCCGCCTGCAATTTCCACCCAGGAATGCTTCCGGTGCTCATAAACCGAAAACCGCGGTGCGGGGAACTGAGGGTCTGCAAATGCGCCAACAGGAACTGCAATGACCCCCGGCCAGCCTTCTATTACAAATGCCAGTGTCGAACCGCAGTCCGGGCAAAACTTGTAAGTTGCCTTGTGGCCGCTGTCGGCAACGCGCTCCCAAATTGCAAACTTTCCGCGGACCGTCACATCGGCATCCGGCCAACGGGCCTGAGCGGCAAAGACACTGCCGGAGCGTTTTTGGCACTCAAGGCAGTGGCATACCGAGACCCGGACCGGCTCACCTCTGCAGGTTGCGGTCAGCTGGCCGCATCTGCATGTTGCTGTTCGTTCGACCATTGTTTGCTCCAGTGTGTTTCATAGCTGGAAAACCAGGACCGGCTCCCTTGCTATCACTTTCCGGGTTCAACTCAAAACCAGCCCCGCCAGGCGCGCGGGACGCTGCAACTGCAAAACACGCGCAACCCGACCCTGACAGGGGTGGTTGAGCCTTGGCCCGTTGCGCACCCGCCGCACGCCCCCTTCACGCAATCCTCACCTGGCTCTGCCATCCTGCCAAACGATCGAGATCACCCGCCATGGGCCCGCGCGCGGGGCCATGATACGAGGCGCAGGCATCTGTGCGGCTGCCTGCGCAACACCCGGAGACCGGCCCTGATAAAAAGGGGGTCGCTCAGGAAATCCTGTCCGAGCAGGCCCCGAGGGGTCTGTCCACCTTCATCCGGCGGCGCCGCCCCCTTAATCGGGACACAGTGCTCCAACGGCACGAAACGAACGAAACAACAGAGACCAGCAAAGCAAAACCGCCGAGGGCACAGGCCCCGGGCGGCTGAAACTGCTGGCAAATGCTGGCTGGCCAGCAGGCTGCCGGCTCAGTCGAACTTGCGCGACGGCGCCATCACCATGGCCTCGCCGACCAGAACCTTCTTGCCGTCGACGATGCAGCGGCAGTCCAGTTTCACGCGGCGCTTGTCGATCACGATGTCGGTCACCTCGACCTCTGCCAGCACCATGTCGCCGGGACGCACCGGCGCCAGGAACTTCAGCGACTGGCTCATGTAGATGGTGCCATGGCCGGGCAGCTGCTCGCCGATCACCGCAGAGATCAGCCCCGCCGTCAGCATCCCATGCGCGATCCGGCCCTCAAAGATCGTGTCGCGGGCATAATCGTCATCCATATGCACCGGGTTATGGTCGGTGGAGACATCGGCAAACATCCGGATGTCCTCATCGGTGATGGTTTTGCGCAGGTAACGCACCATTCCCATCTCGATGTCTTCGATGCAGATGGTTCCGCGCGGCATGTTGTCCAACATTCGATCCTCCGTTCACCTGTCTGGCCTCAGGTGCCGATGAAATAATTGCGCGCTCCATTGCCCGCTTGCGCAACTTTATTACTTTGCAGTTGCAGAAAATCAAGAGGGTTTGGCAAAAGAAAACCCCGCCTGTTGCGGCGGGGTCTGGTCGTTCAGGTCTGCGGGATACCCGGGGGCTGCTGCCCGGCAGGGGCGTTTTACCGCAGGAAACCAATGGCATAGGTCGGGCCGGACTGTTCCTTTTGCAAATAGGCCTCCAGCGCTTCGGGGTCCGGCTGGACCGATGTTTTTGTCTCTCTGGCCGCAAGGCCGCCGGTGATGAACAGGGAATCGATGCCTTCCCCCATGGCGCCGGCAATATCGGTGTGCGGCCCGTCGCCGATCGCCAGGATCTCCGCGTCGGCAATGTCCTGGCCCAGCTCCGCCAGCCGGCGGCGCGCCAGATCATAGATCGGCGGGTGCGGCTTGCCGAAATACAGGCTCTCGCCGCCCATCTCGGTATAAAGCCGCGCCAGCGCGCCCGCGCACCACTCCCGCGTCTCGCCGCGGTCGACCACGATATCGGGGTTGGCGCACAGCAGTTTCATCCCCATCTGCTTGGCATAAAGGAAATCGGGCCGGTTCACTGCCGGGTCCGCATGCGGGTCGAACGGGCCGCAGCAGACGATGCCCTCGGCTTCCTTCAGCGGCACCCGGGTGATCTCCACCGGGTTGTGGATCACATGCAGCGGTTCGAAAAAGCCCGCGTCGCGCTCCCATTCACCCATGAAATACACCTTGTTGCCGACCGCCCCGGTGAACATCGCCGCCCGGGCGGAATCGCCGGAGGTCGAGATGGTGTCATAGGCGTCCTCCGGCACGTTGAACTGCCCCAGCTGCGCCGCCACGCCCGCGCGCGGTTTCGGGGAGTTGGTGACCAGCACCACAATACCGCCCTGCGCCCGGTACGCCTGAAGCGCCGCCACCGCGTCCGGAAAGGCGGTGATCCCGTTGTGCACGCAGCCCCAAAGGTCGACAAACAGTGCCTTGTAACGGCTGGAGACTTCGGAAAGGGAGGTAATGATCTGGGTCATGGGGTCTACTTTCGCGCAAAGGTCCTTTGGTCTCACCTATGGCAGAGCCTCCTGGCGAAGGCCAGTGCAGCGGCGGCGGGCGCGGCACCAAAAAAAGCGCGCAAAAACGTGTCAGGGCCTCTGCGGCTTCAGGAGTGATTAAATCTAAGCGGAAATAATAGGCGTCACAATCAGCTTTAAGGTGTGTTGCCCATGTTCCGTACGATGTCCATGAAGTCCCGGTTTCTTATCTCCGGTATCATTTCGGTCGCCGCGATTTTGATTCTGTCCTCCTTCGCGGTTTACAGCCTCTGGCAAAGCGAGCTGGAACTGGAACGGCAGATCAGCGCGACGCAGGCCTCCCGTCATGTGCTGCGGGCAGACATGATGCATGACGCGGTGGAGGCTTCGGTGTTTGCCGCCGTTCTGGCCGGGCGGGATGGCGCGCAAACGGCAAGGGCAGACGCACGGGCCGAAGTGGCAGAGAGAGATGCGATCTTCCGTCAGGAGCTGTCGGCGCTTCAGGCCATGGATCTGGAAGACGATGTGCGCGGCCTGCTGGAAACGGCGCTGCCGCAAGTGGACCAGTTTCTGCTCTCGGCCGGCGGGACCACGGATGCCGCGCTCAACGGCGGCGCCGGGCTGGATGCGGCGCTGTCGGCATTCCAGCTGCAGTCTGAGCAGCTTGGGGCCGTCCTCGGCCCGCTTGGGGACAGGATCGTCAGCAACGCGCGCGCGACAGCCGTGTCTGCCCGCGCCCATGACATGATGCTGCTTTATTCGCTGCTCGCGGTCTCCGCTGCCCTGATCCTCCTGTCAATCTACAATGCCCGCAAAATGATGCTCAACATCGTGCGCCCGGTCGGCCGGCTGCGCGATGCCCTGCAGGAAGTGGCCGAGGGTGAATTCGGCATCAGGGTTTCCGACAGGATGCGGAGCGACGATTTCGGAGAAATCGCCAAGGACATTGATAGGGTGTCGGCCCGGGTGATCGACGCTCTGGAAGAACAGAACGCGCTGCGCGAGGAAAGCGAGCAGGTGATCGAGCGCTTGCGCAGCGGTCTTCAGCGGCTGTCCAATGGCGACCTGAGCGACCGGATCGGTGAGAAATTCAATAGCGATTACGACGCTTTGCGCGTGAATTACAATGAAACCGTCGACAAGCTGAATGAGCTGATGTCCGACGTGGTTCAGGCCGGCGCCCGCATTCAGCAGCAATCGGCTGAAATCCAAGCCGCGTCGGATGATCTGTCGTCGCGCACCGAAAGCCAGGCAGCGACGCTGGAGGAAACCGCCGCCGCGCTGGAGCAGATGACCGCCAGCGTCAACTCCTCGGCGCACAACGCCCAGCAGGTGCAGGACGTGGTGAACACTGCCCGCAAGGAGGTGGAGCGCAGCGGCGAAGTGGTCGAAGGCGCCATTGCCGCAATGAACGAGATCGAGCAGTCCTCGCATCAGATTTCGCAAATCATCGGGGTGATCGACGACATAGCCTTCCAGACCAACCTGCTGGCGCTCAATGCCGGGGTCGAGGCGGCCCGGGCCGGCGAGGTCGGGCGCGGCTTTGCCGTGGTGGCCTCGGAGGTGCGGGCGCTGGCGCAGCGCTCTTCGGAGGCGGCCAATGAAATCAAGACCCTGATCAGTGCCAGCACCGCCCATGTGGAAGACGGTGTGCGCAAGGTGGATGGCGCCGGCCAGGCGCTGACCGGGGTTGTCAGCCAGGTCGGCACCATCGCCGAGCTGGTGTCCGGCATCTCCAGCGAATCCGGCGAGCAGGCGCAGGGGCTGAATGAGATCAATTCGGGTGTGTCCCAGCTGGATCAGGTGACCCAGCAGAATGCGTCCATGGTTGTCCAGGCCGGCTCTGCCATCCGCGCGATGAATGCCGAGACCGTGGGGCTCAACCGGCTGGTGCGCCAGTTTGTCCTGCGCGGCGGCGGGAACGCCGTGGAGGCCGCAGCGGCAGAGACACGCGCGGACCCGGTGCCGGCGCAGCCGCCCCGGCCCGTGGCTGAGGCGGAAGTAGAGCCGCTCGCTGATGCCGCCTGGGAAGATTTCAACGACGGCAGCGAAGCCTGGCCGGACCGTGATGGCGCAGCCCTGCCGCGTTCGGCCTGACCCGTACGGTCCCGCGGCGCGGCCGGGACGCACTCCATCCTGGCAGAATTCCAACCCTATCAATATCGATAGATTGGCGCGGGGCCGGCGGTTGGGCAACATTGTTGCGCGGTCCGGCCAGCTGGCGGGGCCGCGGTGTCTGGCAGGCGCACGCGTGTAGTGAGTAACGGCGGCCTTTGCGAGCGAGGGGCGTCAGGTACGCCGGGGGGCAAAGCCGGCCGGTGATTGGCGGCGCCAGCCAGATGCCTTTGCCTACGGCACCGTTTGCTGGATTTCCGAAAACAGTTTCAGCGGGTTGGGCGGACTCAGGGTGTCAAGATGGCCGTTGATGCATCTGTCCGGGCGCTCCGGCCAGCCAAGCGGATCAAGGCAGCTTCGCCGGAAGCGGCCTTGCTGTTATTTGGGGCCGGAACCCGAACCGGAACAAACGCGCAGATGCCTGCTGGGCGCCGCACCGCGGTCTCCGCATGATCAGCAAAGACAGGGGGCTCCAAGCCCGCGGGCACAGACCGCCACAGCATCCCGCCACGAAAAAAGGCGCCCCGCGGGGCGCCTTTTGCGGTTCTGCAAACCTGAAGCGGATTACACTTTCAGGTTCGGAATGATCTGTTTCTTGCGGGACATGATGCCCGGCAGCACCACGGTGTCGCCCGAGGCATCGGCGCCGAAGGACTTGCTTGCCACGGTCTTGACCAGGTCGTTCGGCACCAGCAGGGTGGCTTCCTCGTTCAGGATGTCGACCACGAACAGCAGCACCTGATCGACGCCGTCCTCAGACGCGACGGTGGTCATGGTGTCCATCAGCGACGCTTTGCGGTCCAGCACCACGGCCGGCGCGGTGGTTTCCAGCACGGAGACGCGGAACTTGGTGCCGTCGACCTCATATTCCTTGGAGTCCATGCGCAGCAGTTCGGCATCGGAGAAGGAGGAGACGTCGGACTTGGCAGCAAACATCTCAGCCGCGTATTCGGCGATATTGATGCCCAGGTCGGCAGCCAGCTTTTCGGCCACGGCCTTGTCGTGGGCGGTGGTGGTCGGCGAGCGGAATTCCAGGGTGTCGGACAGGATGCAGGTCAGCGCCGCGCCCTTGACCGCCTCGGGCATCTTGGCGGCATCGTCGCCCATCAGGTCGTGCATGATGGTGGCGGTGCAGGCCAGCGGGCGGATGGTGATGTCGATCGGGCCTTTGGTTTCCAGGCCGCCGACCAGCTTGTGGTGGTCGATGATCGCCTGCACGTCGGCGCCGTTGATGTTGGCGGGCAGCTCGGCCGGGTTGTTGGTGTCGACGATCACAACAGCCGCGTCATCAGCCACGTCGGCGATGATTTCCGGCTTCTCCAGGCCCCAGCGCTGCAGCATGAAGGCCGCTTCGGTGTTCGGCTCGCCCAGCAGCTTGGGCTCGGCAGCAACGCCTTTTACCTCGTTCAGGTACCAGGCCCAGACGATCGGGGAGCCGGTGGAGTCGGTGTCGGGGGATTTATGGCCGAAAACTTGAATGGTCATGGGGGTGTCCTGTTCACTCATGAGGTCAGTAAAGGGGAGATTTGCGCGCCTTATAGGACCGGCGCGCACGCTTGTCACCCCGCTGCTGCTGCAATGCGGCGATGTGCTCAGAAGGGCGCGCGTTCGAGGGTGTAGCCCTGCTGCTGCAGCAGGTTCAGCACGCCGTTCTCCCCCGGCAGGTGCAGCGCGCCTGCGGCCACCACGATCACGCCGTCCTCAGCCGCTTCAATCACCGGGATCCAGGCCTGGTTGCGCTGATCCAGCAGCTCTTGCATCGCGTCGGTCCAGATGGCCTCCCGCTCTTCCTGCGTCAGGGCGCCGCTTTCCAGAAACTCCTGCTCGCTCAGGTACAGGGCGTGCAGCACCTGCTGGTCGAAATAGGCCTCAGCCGTGGTAAAGAAATTGTCCTGGCCGCCGCCCAGCAGAGCGGTAAAGGCGCGCAGCTGGCGGACCTGCTCCTCCAGCGGGTCGCCGTCCAGCATCCGGATCACGGACATCGGGTCTTCCAGCGACCGGATTGGCACGCCGGCCTCCTCGGCAGCGGCGGCCAGGCGCAGGTCAAGGCCGTTCTTGAACTCCGGCTGCCGCAGCACACAGGGCGGCACCGCCATCGACAGGGCCAGGAACCAGGGCCGCATCTTGGCGGCCATCCAGGGCGCGACCCCGTGCGCGCGGGCCTTGGCGGAGAGGCTCTCCCACTCCTCCTGCGGCAGGCGGTCGATCAGCGTCGGGCCTTCGGTGATCAGCATCAGCGACGGGGTGAGGCCCAGCTCATTTTCAAACGCGGCCTTGTCGGCGGGGCTGGCCTCCATCAGCAAGAGATCGGCCTGGCGGACCACCGGTGCCAGAGCGCTGGTGATCCGGTCCATCCGCGGGTCGTTGATGTGCAGGGTGCCGATCACGTGAACAGTGCGGGCGCCGCGGCGGGCAATCCAGTGGTTGCCTTCGGCAAAGGGGGCCGCCGCGGCCCGTGCGTGCAGGCGGGCCAAATCGTCCGCCGGAATTGTGGTGCGCAGATCGGTGCCGGTGCAGGCGGCCCACAGCGCGGCGGGCAGCAGCAGGAAGAGAACGGAGAGGAAAAGCCGCATGAAAGACAGGTCCTGAAACGGGTGGCGGAAATGGATGCGCCCCAGCCCTACCACGGGGCGCGGCTGAGGCTGAAGCCCTTGGCATTCAACAGGTTCAGCACGCCGTTCCTGCCAGGCAAATGGGCCGCGCCGACCGCAACCACGATCCGCTCCTGCCGGGCAGCCAGGATCACCTTCATCCAGCGTTTGTTGCGCTGGTCCAGCAGGCGGTCATTGTACTGGCGCCACAGCCGCGCGGTCTCGGCGCCGGAGAAGCTGCTGTACTGGGCGCTGATCCACGGCGCGAGCACGAAGGCGGACCAGACGCTTTGGTCGAAATAGGCTTCGACCGGGGTGGCGTCTTCGGGTTTGTCCGATTGCACCAGCTCCAGTTCCAGTTCCAGCATCCGCGCCTGATCGCGCAGCGGCAGGCTGGCGATGGCGGTCAGCGCCTGCGCCGGGGTTTCCAGCGCGCCGATGGGGATGCGTTTGCGGCTGGCAAAATCCGAGATCCGGTCGTCCAGGCCGCGCTTCAGGCCAAAGCCATAGGGGCGGCAGCCGCTTTGCACCAGGAACATGGAAATCGCCCAGGGCTGCATCCGGTTCATGGTTTCCACATTGGCGCCGGAAACCCGCGCGGTCAGCTCGAAATGCTGCCAGGCCTCCTTGCCCAGCAGGTGCCGCAGCTCCTGCCCCTGCGGCAGCAGAAAGCTGCGGGCGAGGGAGGCGGGCATGGCGTCAACGTCGCCCATTTCGGCTTGCACTGTCTCCAGGTAAATGGCCTGGGCCGAGGCCAGCGCCGGGCGCAGGTTGCGCATCACCCGCGCCATGCGGGAATCGCCGCCATGCATGGTGCCGATCACATGGATGGTGCGGTTGCCCTTGGTCGCGACCCAGTGATTGCCGCGGGAAAACGGGGTGGCGGCCATTTCGCGCTCCAGCCGCGCTTCGGTGGCGGGCGGCAGGTGGTCGCGGTAGTCGATGCCGCGGCAGGCGGCAAAGCCGGCAGTGGCCTGCAGCGCCAGGGCCAAGGCAAGTGCAATCCGTTTCATCAAGCGCCCTTTCCCCGGGGTTCCGGAACTGTGGCCTGAGCATTTGACCCTAGGGCGGAGCAGGGGGCGCGGCAATGGCAAACCCGGCACCGGGGCGCAAATTCGGGCGGCGGATTGCCAAGGGCGGCGCTTGATGCCAGTCATGGGGCATGGAACGGGAAGATCAGCTTTATGCGCCGGTGAAGGCGCTGCTGGAGGGGCAGGGCTACGCCGTCAAGGGCGAGGTGGGGGCCGCCGATGTGGTGGCGGTCCGCGGTGCGGAGCCGCCGGTGATTGTCGAGCTGAAGCTGAAGTTTTCGCTGTCGCTGTTTCACCAGGCGGTGGCCCGTCTGGCCATCACCGACCATGTCTATATCGCGGTGCCGCGGCCCAACGGGCGGCAGGCGCGGCGGATGCTGAAGGACAATCTGGCGATGTGCCGGCGGCTGGGTCTGGGGCTGATCACGGTGCTGGCGGACGGCCGGGCGGAGGTGCATTGCGATCCCGGGCCGTATGCGCCGCGCAAGTCCAAGAAGAAACAGTCACGGCTGCTGCGCGAGTTCCAGGCCTTGCGCGGCGACCCCAACGCGGGCGGCGCCACCCGGCACGGCATTG
The DNA here is from genome assembly GCF_982940295.1 of Leisingera sp. Taxonomy (NCBI): domain Bacteria; kingdom Pseudomonadati; phylum Pseudomonadota; class Alphaproteobacteria; order Rhodobacterales; family Roseobacteraceae; genus Leisingera; species Leisingera sp. The sequence goes on along the minus strand of NZ_CEYXRG010000004.1, from coordinate 123,238 downwards.
TCACCGCCTACCGCCAGGACGCGCTGGCCTGCGCCGCGCATCTGGCCGGAACCGGCGCCTGCAAGGGCAGCGAGGTCGCCAAGGCCACCGGCGTGGCCCGCGCTACCCAGTTGATGGCCAAGAACCACTATGGCTGGTTCGAACGGGTGGAAACCGGCATTTACCGGCTGACAGCGGCGGGCCGCGAGGGGCTGGTGCATTGGGCGGAAAGCTGGGAGGGGGAGTGAAGCTGTAAGCTTGGCTTTCTCCAATCTAATGTGTGCGGTTGCCTATGCGGCTTATTTCCATCTCAGTTTCCGATGTTCGATTTAATTCAACTCATGTGAGTTGCATTTTTTCCCTGTTGAGCAAGAGCCGGTCTGCGCCGATGACGGGCGCAGCTTTGCACAAGGGGAGAGAGCAATGGCAGATCAGGACATCGACCGGCTTCAGGACCGGCTGCGGGCGCAGCGGGTTTCCTTTGACAAGATCCCGGTGATCGACGTCAGCGCGCTGAACACGGGCGGCAGCCTGTTTGAGGTGGCCAAGGAAATCCGCTGGGCGCTGATCAACGTTGGCTTCTTCTACGTGAAGAACCACGGGGTGCCGGAGGCGGTTGTGAACGGCGCCTTTGATGAGACCCGGGCGTTCTTTGACCTGCCGCTGCAGGACAAGATGGACCTGCATATCTCCAAATCGGGCCTTGCCCTGCGCGGCTATATCGAGATTTTCGGCGAGAACACCGACCCCACGAAGACCAAGGACCTGAAGGAATGTTTCGACATCGGGCCGGAAGGCCTGGCCGGGGATGCGCCGTTCTTCGGCCCCAACCTGTGGCCCGCGGCGCAGCCGGAATTTCAACGCGCGGTCTATGGCTATCATCAGGAGATGAAGGGCCTGGCGCAGCGGCTGATGCGGGCGATTGCGGTCAGCCTGGATCTGGAGGCGGATTTCTTTGTGCCGCGGATGCAGAACCCGATCACCATCCAGCGGCTGCTGCATTACCCGCCGCAGGAGGGCCGGATTGATGAGAGCGTGATGGGGATCGGCGCCCATACGGATTACGGCAGCCTGACCATCCTGGCGCAGGATGATGTGGGCGGTTTGCAGGTGATGAACCGCGACGGCCAATGGGTCGAGGGGCCGCCCGTTGCCGGAACCTTTGTCATCAACATCGGCGATCTGATTCAGCGGCTGACCAATGATCTGTATCTGGCCAACCTGCACCGGGTGGTGAATGCTTCGGGCCGGGAACGCTATTCTATCCCGTTTTTCATTGATGCGGATGCTGACGCGGTGTTCCAGCCGCTGGCCAGCTGCGTCAGTGCGGAAAACCCGGCGCGCTATGAACCGGTCACCTGCGGCGCGCACAAGTTCGGCCGCTTTAAGGACAGCTTTCCGCACCTGAAAGACAAGGCCGCATAAGGCCGCGAAAAAGGCGGAACAGAGGGCGCTCCGGCGCCCTCATTTTTTTGCTGATTCCATGTTGACAACATGCGGGGGCATTCCTAGCTTCCCCGTCGTTAGCACTCACCCCGTGTGAGTGATAACGGCCCCGCCGGGGAGGCGGAGGTCCAACAGATAACAACCTTTGAGCCTTTCAAGGAGCTGCAAAGATGGCATTGAAACCGCTTCATGACCGCGTGCTGGTGCGCCGCACCGAAAGCGAAGAAAAAACCGCAGGCGGCCTGATCATCCCCGATTCCGCCAAGGAAAAGCCGAGCGAAGGCGTTGTGGTTGCATGCGGCGCAGGCGCCCGCAAGGACAGCGGCGAGCTGATCGAGATGGCCGTGTCCGCTGGCGACCGCATCATGTTCGGCAAGTGGTCCGGCACCGAAGTGACCGTCGACGGCGAAGAGCTGCTGATGATGAAGGAAAGCGACATCATGGGCATCATCGAGTAAGCCGTCCGGCTTCTCTGATCCCTGATCGCTGAAACCCACAGAATTTCTCTAGGAGAGTGAAAAATGGCTGCTAAGGACGTCAAATTCGACACCGATGCCCGCAACCGCATGCTGAAAGGCGTCAACATTCTGGCCGACGCCGTGAAAGTGACCCTGGGCCCGAAAGGCCGCAACGTGGTTCTGGACAAATCCTTCGGCGCACCGCGCATCACCAAGGACGGTGTGTCCGTGGCGAAGGAAATCGAACTGGAAGACAAGTTCGAGAACATGGGCGCCCAGATGGTGAAGGAAGTTGCTTCCCGCACCAACGATGAAGCCGGCGACGGCACCACCACCGCAACCGTTCTGGCCCAGGCGATCGTCAAAGAAGGCCTGAAGCAGGTTGCAGCCGGCCTGAACCCGATGGACCTGAAGCGCGGCATCGACCTGGCAACCGCCAAAGTCGTGCAGGGCATCAAGGACATGGCCCGCGAAGTGAAAGACTCCGACGAAGTTGCGCAGGTTGGCACCATCTCCGCCAACGGCGAAGCTGAAATCGGCCGCCAGATCGCTGACGCGATGCAGAAAGTCGGCAACGAAGGCGTCATCACCGTAGAAGAGAACAAAGGCATGGAAACCGAGACCGACGTGGTCGAGGGCATGCAGTTCGACCGCGGCTACCTGTCGCCCTACTTCGTCACCAACCCCGACAAGATGGTCGCGGATCTGGAAGACTGCATGATCCTGCTGCACGAGAAGAAACTGTCTTCGCTGCAGCCGATGGTTCCGCTGCTGGAGCAGGTGATCCAGTCGCAGAAGCCGCTGCTGATCATCGCTGAGGACGTCGAAGGCGAAGCGCTGGCAACCCTGGTTGTCAACAAGCTGCGCGGCGGCCTGAAAATCGCAGCCGTCAAGGCACCGGGCTTCGGCGACCGCCGCAAGGCCATGCTGCAGGACATCGCGATCCTGACCGGCGGCCAGGTGATCTCCGAAGATCTGGGCATGAAGCTCGAGTCCGTGACCATGGACATGCTGGGCACCGCCAAGAAAGTCACCATCACCAAAGACGAAACCACCATCGTCGACGGCGCTGGCGAGAAGGCCGAGATCGAAGCACGTGTTGCCCAGATCCGCACCCAGATCGAGGAAACCACCTCTGACTACGACCGCGAGAAGCTGCAGGAACGCGTTGCCAAACTGGCAGGCGGTGTTGCCGTGATCCGCGTCGGCGGCATGACCGAAGTGGAAGTGAAAGAGCGCAAGGACCGTGTGGACGACGCTCTGAACGCGACCCGCGCAGCCGTGCAGGAAGGCGTGATCGTCGGCGGCGGTGTTGCCCTGGTGCAGGCCGGCAAAGGCCTGGAAGGCCTGGAAGGCGCCAACGCCGACCAGAACGCAGGCATCAACATCGTCCGCAAGGCCATCGAAGCGCCGCTGCGCCAGATCGCCGAGAACGCAGGCGTTGACGGTGCCGTGGTTGCAGGCAAGATCCGCGAATCCGCGGACAGCGCATTCGGCTACAACGCGCAGACCGGTGAATATGGCGACATGTTCTCCTTCGGCGTGATCGACCCGGCCAAAGTGACCCGCACCGCGCTGGAAGACGCGTCCTCGGTTGCTGGCCTGCTGATCACCACCGAAGCCATGGTTGCCGACAAGCCCGCCAAGGAAGGCGCGGCAGCCGGCGGCATGCCCGACATGGGCGGCATGGGCGGCATGGGCGGCATGATGTAAGCATCAGCCATCCATCCGGATGACTTCGGGGCTGCCTTCGGGCGGCCCCTTTCCGTTTCGGAGGGTGCAGAAGGCCCGCGGTGCGGGCCTGCCTCCGGCGGGAGTATTTGGGCAAAGGTGAATGCGGGAGGGCGCACGCTGCAGGGGCCGGATTTCCCGGTTGAGAACGCGGCACGCGAACGCTTGCCCGGCGGATGACGAGGCATTTCCGGCCCCGTTGCTGCCCATTGGCAGTAAGAAACCTCTGGTCCTGCGGTTTCCCGCGCGCTACCCCTTGAAAATGCGCCTGTTTCTTCTCGTCTCCCTGACCATGATTGCCTTTGCCGCGAACTCCATCCTCAGCCGGCTGGCCATCGGGGGCGGGTATATGGATGCTGGCAGCTTTGGTCTGCTGCGGCTGGCCTCCGGCGCGGCGATGCTGGTCGTTCTGTGCCTGGCGCAGGGGCAGGCGGTGCGGCAGGACCTGCGGGCGAGCCTGGGGGGCGGGGCGGCGCTGACGCTTTATATGGCCGGGTTTTCGCTTGCCTATCAGCAGCTTGATGCGGGCCTTGGCGCGCTGGTGCTGTTCGGGGTGGTGCAGGTGTCTATGTTCCTGTGGGGCGCACTGCGGGGCAATCCGGTCAGCGGCGGCCAGGTGGCGGGCGCGGTTCTGGCCTTTCTGGGGCTGGCTTATGTGGTCTGGCCCGATGGCTCCGGCACGGCGCCCCTTGGCGCGTCGCTGCTGATGGCGGCGGCGGGGCTGGGCTGGGGGATCTACAGCATCCTGGGCCGCGGGGCGGTGCAGCCGCTGGCAGCAACGGCGGTGAATTTCCTGTGGTCCACGGCGATGTTTCTGCCCGTTGCCCTGTGGCTGGGCGGCAGCACCGTCAGCCTTTACGGCGCGGTGCTGGCGGTTGTGTCGGGGGCGGTGACCTCTGGCATGGGCTATGCGCTGTGGTACCGGCTGCTGCCGCAGATCCTGCCTGCGGTGGCCGCAACGGTGCAGCTGAGCGTGCCGGTGATTGCAATTGTTGCAGGGGCCGTTCTGTTGGGGGAAGCAATTGGCCTGCGGCTGGTTTTCGGCTCCGTTGCGGTGCTGGGCGGCATCGCGCTGGTGGTGCGGCGGGCGCCCGCGCGCAAGGCGCGGGCAGCCGAACAGGCCGCCAAGTAGCCGCAAGGTCTTCCCTGTGCCGCCGCTTGCGCTTATCTGGGCGTCATGCGTGAGTTTACCAAACCTTTGCTTGCCGCGGCTGCGGCGCTGCTGCCGCTGCCTGCGGCGGCCGACTGCGTGATCCTGCTGCATGGGCTGGCGCGCTCCGAGACGTCTTTTGCGGTGATGGAGGAGGTGCTGCAGTCGCGCGGGTATGATGTGGTGCGGCCCGGCTATGCCTCGACAGAGGAGACCATTCAGGTGCTGGCAGAGGAAACCCTGCCGGAGGCTTTTGCAGCCTGCGGTGCGCAGCAAACCCATGTGGTCAGCCACTCGATGGGGGGTATCCTGCTGCGCTACTGGCTGCAGGGCAACAGTCCTGCAAACCTGGGCCGGGTGGTGATGATGGGGCCGCCCAACCAGGGCAGCGAGCTGGTGGATGAGCTGGGGGACTGGGAGGTGTTCGGTCTGTTGAACGGCCCCGCCGGCCTGCAGCTGGGCACCGGGGCGGAGAGCCTGCCCAGGCGCCTGCCGCCGGTGGCTTTCGAGCTGGGGGTGATTGCCGGGAATGAGACGCTGAACCCGGTGTTTTCCTCGCTGATCCCGGGGGCGGATGACGGCAAGGTTTCGGTCGAGAGCACCAAGGTTGACGGAATGGCCGCGCATCTGACCCTGCCGGTGACCCATACCTACATGATGAACAACCCGCAGGTGATGGCGCAGACGCTGCATTTCCTGGAGGAAGGGCGGTTTGAGCCTTCGCTCACCTGGCTGGCGGCGGTGGAAGAGATTATCAGCGAGGCCTGCCAGCTGAACGGCGGCTGTGAAGAGGCGGAAGAATGACGTTGGAACTGACGCTGCAGGGCGGTGATGTGCTGCGCCCCGGCGGGCTGCAGCGCGGCGGTGAGATTGCGATCGCGGGCGGGCTGGTGGCGGATGCGCCCGCCGGGCGAGCCGTGGATTTGTCCGGCTATCTGGTGCTGCCGGGGATCGTGGACGCGCATGGCGACGGGTTCGAGCGCCATCTGGCACCACGCCGCGGGGCAATGAAGCAGATGGCCGAGGGCGTGGTGGCCGCCGAGGCGGAGCTGGCCGCCAACGGCATCACCACTGCGGTGCTGGCGCAGTTCTACTCCTGGGAAGGCGGCCTGCGCGGGCCGGAGTTTGCGGCGCAGGTGTTCGAGGGCATCAAAGCGGTGCGCGGGTCGCTCGTGACCGATCTGCTGCCGCAGCTGCGGTTCGAGATCCACATGCTGGAGGACTGCGCCGGTCTCGCGGCAAAGGTGGCCGAATGGCAGGTGCCCTATGTGGTGTTCAACGACCACCTGCCGCATGAGCGGCTGGCGCAAGGCAAGAAGCCGCCGCGGCTGACCGGTCAGGCGCTGAAGGCGGGGCGAAATCCGGAAGTGCACTGGCAGATGCTGAAGGACATGCACGCGCGCCGGGATGAGGTGCCGGGCAGGCTGGATGCGCTGTGCCGCGAACTGGCGGCGCTGGATGTGCGCCTTGGCAGCCATGACGACCAGACCGCTGAGGACCGTGCCGTCTGGCGCGCGCGCGGGGCGCGGATTGCCGAGTTTCCCGAGACACTTGAGGCGGCAGAGGCCGCACGGTGCGCGGGGGATCCGGTGATCCTGGGTTCGCCCAACGTGGTGCGGGGCGGCTCGCACAAGGGCAATGCCTCGGCTGTGGAGCTGATCGCCATGGGGCTGTGCGATGCGCTGGCCTCTGACTACCACTATCCCAGTCCGCGCCGCGCGGCCTTGATGCTGGAACGCTCGGGCCTGCTGGATCTGGAGAGAGCCTGGCGGCTGGTCTCACACGGGCCTGCGCAGCTGTTGGGGCTGACCGACCGCGGGACATTGGAGACCGGCAAGCGCGCCGACATTCTGGTGCTGGACAAGCAGACCCAGCGGGTCGCCGCGACGATTGCCGGCGGGCGGGTCAGCTATATGTCGGGGGAGGTTGCGGGCCGTTTCATAGCCTGAGGGGGGGGAGCGCCGCGCATCAGGCCGGATGGCCCTCTTTGCGGCGCGTGAAACCGGCGGGGCCGCTTTCACAGGCGTTTCTATTACCGGCCGCCTGCTTCATCTGGCTGAAAATATCCCGGGGTTTGGGGCAGAGCCCCAAGTTGGGAAGGGATTGGGGCTAGAACCCCAACCCGTCAGCCTTGCGGCTTCTGCACCCGGTTCACATGGCCCATCTTGCGGCCCGGCTTGGCTTCCGCCTTGCCATAAAGGTGGATGGCGCAATCGGCTTCCTTGGCCAGTTCGGGCAAGCGCTCCACGTCGTCGCCGATCAGGTTTTCCATCACCACGTCGGAGTGGCGCTGGCCGTCGCCGAGCGGCCAGCCGGCCACCGCGCGGATGTGCTGTTCGAACTGGTCGACGGTGCAGCCGTTCTGGGTCCAGTGGCCGGAGTTGTGGACGCGCGGGGCGATCTCGTTGACGATCAGGCCCTGCGGCGTGACGAAGAGTTCGACGCCGAGGACGCCGACATATTCCAGCGCGTTCAGGATCTTGCCGGCCATCAGCACCGCGTCCATGCGCTGTCCGGTGGTCAGCTTGGCGGGCACGGTGGTGGTGTGCAGGATGCCGTCGCGGTGAACGTTCTCGCCTGGGTCGAAACAGGCGATCTCACCCGTCGTGCCGCGGGCCGCGATCACCGAGACCTCGTGGGTGAAATTGACGAAGCCTTCGAGGATCGAGGGCGCGCCGGCCATGGCGGCGAGCGCTTCGCCGGCGTCCTCAGCCGCCTTGATGCGGGCCTGGCCCTTGCCGTCATAACCGAAGCGGCGGGTTTTCAGGATCGACGGCGCGCCGATCTCTGCCAGGGCGGCGTCGAGGCTGGCCTGGTCAGTGATGTCGGCGAAGGGGGCTGTTTGCAGGCCGAGGTCCTGCAGGAAGGTCTTTTCCGTCAGCCGGTCCTGGCTGATCCGCAGCGCCTCGCGGCCCGGGCGGATCGGTTTTTGCGATTCCAGGAGATCCAGCGCGGAGGTCGGGATGTTCTCGAACTCATAGGTGATGACGTCGACGGAGGCTGCAAAGGCGGCGAGCGCCTCTGCGTCCTCGTAGCCCGCGGTGGTCACACGGTCGGCGACATGGCCTGCGGGCGGGTTGGCGCCCGGTTCAAAGATATGGGTCTTGAAGCCGAGGCGGGAGGCCGCAACCGAGAGCATCCGGCCGAGCTGGCCGCCGCCGAGGATGCCGATGGTGGAACCGGGTGCGAGCACGTCAGTCATCGGAGGGTTCCTCGGGGATGGAGGCGGAGAGGGCGTCGCGCCAATCGTCGAGGCGCTGGGCGAGGTCCGCGTCCTGCAGCGCCAGGATGCCCGCGGCCATCAGGCCCGCGTTGGCGGCGCCGGCGGCGCCGATCGCCATGGTGGCGACGGGGAAGCCCTTGGGCATTTGGACGATGGAATAAAGCGAGTCGACACCGGAGAGGGCGCGGGTCTGGACCGGCACGCCGACCACCGGCACGCGGGTCTTGGAGGCCACCATGCCGGGCAGGTGGGCCGCACCGCCGGCGCCTGCAATGATCACCTGCAGGCCGCGGTCCGCTGCGGATTTTCCGTAGCTCCACAGCCGGTCCGGGGTGCGGTGCGCAGAGACGATCTTGGCCTCGTATTCAACGCCCAGTTCATCGAGGATATTGGCGGCTTCTTTCATGGTGGGCCAGTCGGATTGGCTGCCCATGATGATGCCCACTTTGATGTCGGCCATGGCTGGTGGCTCCTGTCGCGGCTTGTGGAGCGCGCACTATAGGGAAACCTGGGTTTTACGCAATGCGGGTTGGATGGGAATGCGGGTGGATTTGCCCTGTTTTCCGGGGGCTGGCGCTATGCCGCAGGGGGGGCTCCCGCCCGCGCGGGGATGCAGCGGAGCTGCACCGCCCCCGCGGTTGGGCGTGGCGCCGCGCGGGAGCGCGGCGCGGGCGCCTCTTATGGCCGGCAGAAGGGCTGGCCGGGCGCTATCCCCGGTTGCGGCGGGACTTCAGGCGCCGTGCGATTTGGCGGTCTTCCCAATCCTGGCCAAATAGGCCGATCACTTCGAAGACGCTGAACCCGTGTATCGCGAGGCCGATGCCCCAGCCGAGAGCGGGCCAGATAACCCAGAAGTGCCCGGGGCTGGTCAGCAGATTCAGGATCAGCAGCGCGGCTATTACCACGGCGTATTGGATGGCATGAGTGTAGAAGGCCCGGATGTCGCGCGCATACCGCATGGCGTCCTGTTCCTCTTCACTCGGTTCCGGCGCGGCTGCTGCTGGGGTGGTCTGCATGTCCTGTTCCCTTCGAAGGCTGGAGAATTCCGTTTCCAGAACAGCGGCAATGCATTTCAGGGTTTCCGGGCTTGCCTTGGCGCCGCGTTCGATCCGCTGCAGCGTGCGGGTGCTGATCCCGGCCATGCCGGCGAGCTGCTCTTGCGACAAGCCATTTTCGAGGCGTAGCTTTCTGACAATCACTTTGAGCAATCCTGCTGTTCACATGCGGACGGTCTAACCGGGCCGGGAAATTTGGCCACGACAGGACCCTGACACGCACCCGACAATTGAGTGCACGCAACGGTTTTATCGTCATTTCCGGGGAGGGGCCACAGGTTGGGCCGCGGCTTTGCGGCCATCGCCGCCGGGCGGCGAGGCCGCGGAGGGCTGCGCCCGCCGGATTAGGCGGGCGCAGCGTAGGATCAGTCCCGCTGTTTCGGCAGGATCAGGTTCAGCAGCAGGCCCGCAACGCCGGAGAGGCCGATGCCTGCCAGGGTGAAGCCTTCGCCGAATTGCAGTGTCAGGCCGCCGAGGCCGATGATCAGAACGGTGGAGATGATCACCATGTTGCGGGCCTCGGTCAGCGCCTCGCCCAGTTTGGCCAGAACCGACAGGCCGACCACGGTGACCATGCCGAAGAGCAGGATCATGATACCGCCCATCACCGGCATAGGGATGGTGGACAGAGCGCCCGAGAGCTTGCCGACAAAGGACAGCGCGATCGCGAACAGCGCCGCCCAGGTCATGATCGCCGGGTTGAAGGCGCGGGTGAGGGTCACGGCGCCGGTCACCTCGGAGTAGGTGGTGTTGGGCGGGCCGCCCAACAGGCCCGCGGCGGCGGTGGCAAGGCCGTCGCCCAGCATGGTGTTCTGGATACCGGGCTTCTCCATGTAGTCGCGCTTGGTCACGTTGGAGATCGCCAGGATGTCGCCGAAATGCTCAATCGCGGGGGCGATGGCGACCGGCAGGATGAACAGGATGGCGGCGAGGTTGAATTCGGGCGCGACAAAGCTGGGGACCTTGAACCAGGGGGCGTCCGCGACGGCGGCGGTGCTGACCAGGGTTTCGCCGGTCACAGCGCCGAGGATCAGGGCGGCGATGTAGCCTGCGGCGACACCGGCCAGGATCGGCACTATGCGCATGATGCCGCGGCCGAGGATGGCGGTCAGCATCGTGGTGCCGAGCGAGATGGCGGCGAGCAGCAGCGCGGTGTTGCGCGGCATAACCTGGGTGTCGCCTGCCAGGCCGGTGGCCATGTTGACCGCAACCGGCGCCAGCGACAGGCCGATCACCATGATCACGGGGCCGACCACCACCGGCGGCAGCAGCCGGTGCAGGAAGCCGGAGCCAAAGGCGCGGATGGCGAAGCTGAGCGCCACATAAAGCAGGCCCGCCGCAGCGAGGCCGCCGGTGGTGGCGGCCATGCCCCAGGTCTGCACGCTGTAGATGATCGGCGCGATGAAGGCGAAAGACGAAGCCAGGAACACCGGCACCTGGCCGCGGGTCACGATCTGGAAGATCAGCGTGCCAAGCCCCGCAGTGAACAGCGCCACGCTGGGGTCGAGGCCGGTCAGCAGCGGCACCAGCACCAGCGCGCCAAAGGCGACAAACAGCATCTGGGCGCCGATCAGCGCCTGTTTCGGTGTGAAGTTGTAATCAGCAGCCTGCGTCTCAGGCGCCGGGATCTGTTCCCTCGCAGCGGTCATTGTCTCGCTCGTTTTTTGTTCAGAGGCTTGTTTCCGAAGGCTTCGCGGTGAAACCGCCGGAGACAATCGGGCTGCTCCTAGCGGGTTCATGGCTGTTTGACCATCCGTTAAGGCGGATAATCCGGGCCGGAATGCCAGCCGGCAGCGGGGCAGGCGGGCGGGACCGCAGCGCGCCTACAGGCGCGCTGCCGTGCCCAACGCCAGGCTGGGCAGCCCGGCTGCACCGCCAGGGGGCGGGAGAGCTTGGCTTTTGGAAAAAATGCTGCGTTCTGCAGCGGGATCCCGGGCGGCTTCGGCTCCGGGCAACAGGCACTGTGCGCGGCCGGTCCGGCCGGCGCGGCGTCAGGCGATAATGTCCGGGGTCAGCCGGTCTTCGATCAAGGCGATCTTGTCCTTGAGGATGAGCTTTTGTTTCTTCAGACGGCGGATGGTCAGCTGGTCGGCGGTGCCGCGCTCTTCCAGCGCGGAAATCGCTTCGTCCAGATCGCGGTGCTGCCTGCGGAAAACCTCCAGCTCAACCTTGAGGACCTCATCCGTCTTCATCGACACATCTGTGGGTGCATTCATGGGCGACTCTGCAAAGCTGATGAATGAAGTGAGGCTGAAGATACTTCGTTAACGGCTTTTCCGCTAGACCTATGAGCACATGCTCTTGTGAAACCAGCAGGAACTTCCCATATTCTTTCGCAGGCGGCTGCCGTGTGAGGGGCCGTAAGCATCCGTCGCTTTGGCATAAAGGACGATTAAAGTGTCGAAACTTACCTTGGGCTCCTACCCGCATATGCTGGGGTTCGAGCAGCTGGAACGCCTCCTCGAACGCTCGGCAAAATCGGGCAACGAGGGCTATCCGCCGTATAATATCGAACAGACTTCCGATTTTTCCTACCGCATCACCCTGGCCGTGGCCGGTTTCGCCGAGGAGGACCTCGCGATCACCGTCGAGGACCGGCAGCTGGTGATCCGCGGCCGCCAGCGCGACGACAGCGAAGGGCGGGTATTCCTGCACCGCGGCATCGCGGCGCGCCAGTTCCAGCGCATGTTCGTGCTGGCCGATGGCGTCGAAGTGGGCGAGGCGGTGATGGAAAACGGGCTGCTGCATGTGGATCTGACCCGCTCGCGGCCGGAAACCGTTGTCCAGACGATCAACATCAAGAAGGGGTAAGAGCTATGCATACACCGTTTGACTTCAAACAAGGCGCTGACCGGACCGTCTATGTGAAGGCGGTCGCGGTGGCAGATCTTCCCGCGGACGTGCAGCAGAACGCGGGCGGCCGCGAGCAGCTTTATGCGGTGCACGATGCCGAGGGCGGCCAGCTGGCGCTGGTGGCGGACCGCAGCCTGGCCTTTGTGCTGGCGCGTCAGAACGACATGACGCCGGTGCCCGTGCACTAAGTCCAGCGGGCGTCCAAGTGTAAGGCCAGCGGATTGACTTCCGGTGACAGGCTTTCAAGATGCGAAAGGCGGGCAGGGGCCCGCCTTTTTGATTTTCTGAAACCGGGGGGCGGCAATGGCACGCTATGACTTCGACTGGGTGGATGCGTTTTCTGCCCATGCTTTCGGCGGCAACGGCTGTGCAGTGGTGCATGGCGGCGCGGATCTGCCGGAGGCGGTCTGCACGGCTTACGTGCGGGAGACCTCGCTGGTGGAATGCACATTCACCGGCCCCTCGGAGGTGGCGGATGTGAAGGTGCGCTATTTCCTGGCCAGCCGCGAGATCCCCTTTGCCGGCCACCCGACCGTTGCCACGGTGGCGGCGATGCGGGACCGCGGGCTGATTGAGGGTGACAGCATCACGCTGGAAACCGGGGCGGGGATCGTGCCGGTCAGGCTGGACGGCGGTCTGATCGAAATGACGCAAGTGGCGCCGGAGTTCGGCCCCTTTGCCGATCCCGGGCTGGTGGCAGAGGCGGTGAGCCTGCCGGTTGAGGCGATCGTGGGGCAGCCGCAGAAGGTCTCCACCGGGCTGCCGTTCTGCGTCACCGTGCTGCGCGACCGGGCGGCGCTGCAGGCAGCAAAGCTGAATCTGGAGGCGCTGGCGGCCTTGGGCCAATCGCTGGGCGCTGATGGCATCGACATAATGGAGCCGTTCCTGGTGACGCTGGAGGGGGCGACGGAGGCGGGCGACACATTCTCGCGCCTGCTGATGGCGCCGCCCAGCCCGCCGGAGGATCCGTTCACCGGGTCCGCCACCGGGGCGATGGCGTCTTATCTGTGGCATCACGGCCTGATGGAGAAGACGGAATTCACGGCGGAGCAGGGTCACGGCCTGGGCCGCCCCGGCCAGGCGCGGGTGGTCCGCGTTGGCAGTGCGGAGGCGATTGAGGGCGTGCGCGTTGCGGGTGAAGGTTTTGTGCTGATGCGCGGCACGGTGGACCTGCCAGCGGCCTTGTGAGCGCAGGCGGCGGCGTCAGGCGGGTTCTGCCGCCGCCAGCCCGTATTCGCGCAGCGTCAGGTCAAACGCGCTGCCGCTGCGGGGCGGCTGGGTGGAGGGGCCTTTCTGATGCACGTGCAGGCCGATGATATCGGGCTGCCCCAGCAATGAGGCCGTATGCGCCGGGTCATAAAAATCGCAGCTGGCACCGGGCAGGTAGTACATTGATTTCATTGGCTTGGCCTCCCCGAACCGGTTCTGCCGCTTGAGGATCCGCACCATTGCCTCGTTGCCATAGACGGTCATGCCGAGGTCGGTCGCGCGGAACTTGCGGCCGAGCGCGCGCAGCAGCGCGGGCTTGACCACCCGCCGCTTGAAGCCCAGCCAGTCCGGCCAGAGATCCGGGTGGTCCAGCACCTTGAGGAAATCGCAGACGAAGGGATCGTCCGGCGGAAAGTACAGCGCGGAATAGCCCACGGTTGAAGCGCCGTCGAAGGCGAACCAGGCTTGATCCGGGTCCGGCTGGAAATCCTGGAACAGGATGACGTCGGTATCGAGCCAGAACCCAAGCCCCTGTTTCTGAAGGGCGATCCGGAAGATGTCGGAGTAGCTGAGCCGTTCCTGGCGCGGGCTGTAGCGGGTGCGGATCAGGGGTTTCAGGCGCTCCAGCGTGTCCAGCGGCAGGATCTCCCCGGCCGGTTTCAGGCAGACGCCGGGCGGCACGCCAACGGGCGGGCATGCGGGGTCGGGAACGTAGAGGTCCACGCCGCAGGTGTGGCGCTGCCAGGACAGGAGGGCCAGTTGTGTCAGCAAAGGCAGCTCTTCACCGATCCAAAGAGAAACAGCTCGCACCTGAAATCCGCCTGTAATTCTATATATTTGCCACAGGATTAGCGGATTTCCGCCGACGCGGAAAGCGTTCCGGCGCAGGGCCGTGCGCATCAGCGGGGGACCGTTGCCTTTTTGACCACGGCAAAGAATGGGGCGCTGCACCGGTTCAGGGGCCTTGGGGCGCTGAACGGAAAACGGCCCGCCGGATGGCGGGCCGTTCCAATATCTCGCTGCCGTCAGGCTCAGGCTTTGATCAGGCCCATGCTTTCCAGCTTGAGCAGCACCTGGTGGGCGCAGTTGTCGACGTCGACGTTCTCGGTCTCGACCGACAGTTCCGGGTTCTGCGGCACGTCGTAGGGGTCGGAGATGCCGGTGAACTCCTTGATCTTGCCTTCGCGGGCCAGTTTATACAGGCCCTTGCGGTCGCGGCGCTCGCATTCCTCGATCGAGGTGGCAACGTGCACTTCGACAAAGGCGCCGAACTGTTCGATGTCCTCGCGCACGGCGCGGCGGGTGGTGGCGTAGGGCGCGATCGGGGCGCAGATGGCGATGCCGCCGTTCTTGGTGATCTCGGAGGCCACGTAACCGATGCGGCGGATGTTGAGGTCACGGTGTTCTTTCGAGAAGCCCAGCTCGCTCGACAGGTTTTTACGAACGATGTCGCCGTCCAACAGGGTCACGGGGCGGCCGCCCATTTCCATCAGCTTGACCATCAGAGCGTTGGCGATGGTGGATTTGCCGGAGCCGGAGAAGCCGGTGAAGAACACGGTGAAGCCCTGCTCGGCGCGCGGCGGCTTGGTCTTGCGCAGCTCGGCAACCACCTCGGGGAAGGAGAACCATTCCGGGATTTCCAGGCCCTCGGCCAGGCGGCGGCGCAGTTCGGTGCCCGAGATGTTGAGGATGGTGACGTTATCGCGGTCTTCGATCTCGTCGTTCGGCTCGTACTGGGCGCGCTCCTGCACATAGACCATGTGCTTGAAGTCCACCATTTTCAGGCCGATTTCCTCTTCATAGGCGCGGAACAGCTCCTGCGCGTCATAGGGGCCGTAGAAGTCTTCGCCTGCGGAGTTCTTGCCGGGGCCTGCGTGGTCGCGGCCGACAATGAAGTGGGTGCAGCCGTGGTTCTTGCGGATCAGGCCGTGCCAGACCGCCTCGCGCGGGCCGGCCATGCGCATTGCCAGGTTCAGCAGCGACATGGTGGTGGTGGCCGCCGGGTATTTGTCCAGAACCGCCTCGTAGCAGCGCACACGGGTGAAGTGGTCGACGTCGCCCGGTTTGGTCATGCCGACAACCGGGTGGATTAGCAGGTTGGCCTGGGCTTCGCGCGCGGCGCGGAAGGTCAGCTCCTGGTGGGCGCGGTGCAGCGGGTTGCGGGTCTGGAAGGCAACGACCTTGTTCCAGCCCAGCTTGCGGAAGTAGGCGCGCAGCTCGTTCGGGGTGTCGCGGCGGCCGCGGAAGTCATAGTGGACGGGCTGCTGGATGCCGGTCACGGGACCGCCCAGGTAGACCTTGCCCGCGGTGTTGTGCAGGTAGTTCACCGCCGGGTGGGCGTCGTCATCGGCGCCAAAGACCTTCTCCGCCTCGCGCGCCTTGTTCGGCACCCAGTTGTCGGTGACGGTCATGGTGGCGAGGATCACGCCTTCCTGGTCGCGCAGCGCGATGTCCTGGCCCGCTTCCAGCTTGGCGGCGAAGTCTTCAGACACATCCAGGGTGATCGGCATCGGCCACAGGGTGCCGTCCGCCAGGCGCATGTTTTCGACAACGCCGTCATAGTCGGCCTCGGACAGGAAGCCCTTGAGCGGGTTGAAGCCGCCGTTCATCAGCAGTTCCAGGTCGCAGATCTGGCGCGGGGTCAGGTCCCAGCTGACCAGGTCGGCTGCTTCGACCTTCAGTTTCTGCGCGCTTTCGTAGGAGACATAAAGCTCAGGGATGGGAGCCAGGTTGCTTTGCATCGGATGGGTCCTGTGTTTGAGAGGGGGAAGGCCGCTTGCGGAGCCGGTGAGTTCCGCATGCAGCGCGTTGTATTCTGCGAGCTTGCGGGCGAGGAAACGATCGGTGAGGCGCACTTTTTCCGCAGCGCCCCGGGTGGTGAGCGAATAGGCGAACCGCTGCCGTTTGTCGGGGCCGGGGCGGGCGCTGACGGTGATCAGGCCGCCCTCTGCCGCCAGCCGAAGCTGGGTGTTCAGCCGCCCGAGCGAAATCCCCAGCGCCGCAGCGGTCACACGCTGCGACGCATCCGGCGCCGTGTCGAGCTGGCGCAGGAGGCGGAAGAGCAGGTCTTCCTCGTCCGGGGTGGATATTGTCGCAATGTCGGTCACGGCGGGCAGCAGTAGGCTCAACGGGTTAAAAGTGTGTTCACGCGTGAACGCATTGCATGGTTCGGCCCGGAAGCAAAGCGCAATTTAGGCTGGATTGGCGATTTTTTGCCAAGTTGTTTTGGTGCAGCGCATCCGTGTGTGCGGCAGAATATTCCCCAGAGGCGTGTCTGGCGGACGGTATCGTCCAGGGCAGCTGCGGGGCCGCAAACAGGTGTTCCCGCTGGCGGGCGGCATGCTCAACCCTGTTCCTTGCCAAGCAAGCGGGGCAGGGCGGCCGCGTGTTCCACCGGCAGAGCGGCCAGCGGCGCGGAGACGCCCCTGAGCTGGAACTCCTGCAGGGCAAACCGGTCCGGCGCATAGCCTGCAGCCTGCAGCACGCGGGCGGAAACCAGCAATTCGATTCCCAGCTCCTTGGTCTTGGCTTCCAGGCGGCTGGCGGTGTTGACGCTGCCGCCGATGATGGTGCGCGGGGCATGGCCGGCGCTGCCGATCTCGCCCAGCACCAGCTGACCCAAGTGGACCCCGATGCCGATTCGGATCTGCGGCTCGCCATCCGCCGCCAGGCGGGCGTTGAAGTCCTGCAGCGCGGTGCCGATGGCGGCGGCGGCGTCCAGCGCGGCCTGGGCGGAACGGGCCGGGCTTGGGGCCTCGAACAGCGCCAGCAGGCCGTCGCCGAGGTATTTGTCGACGGTGCCGCCTGCCGCGATGATGGCGGGGACGATGGCGTCGAAGAACCGGTTGAGCAGGAACACAACGTCATAGGGCAGCTGGCCGGAAGTGCGGGCGGTGAAGCCGCGCATGTCGAGGAACAGGATGGCGAGCTGCTGTTCGCTGCCCTGGCTGGCATGGGCGCGCCCCTTGCGCCCGTCGGGGCGGAACATGCGGGTGACGGTAAGCGGCGTCTCAGGCCGGATCTGGCAGGCCAGGCGCATATTGGCAGGCGCCTTGACCGCGGCCAGGCTGCGGGCCTCGGGCGGGGCGGGCGGCGGCAGCGCCTCGCTGCCTTCCTCCACCACCACCCGGCAGGTGGTGCAGCGCCCCTTGCCGCCGCAGAGCGAGGTGTGGTGGACGCCGTTCGCCTGGGACATCTCCAGCAGCGTCAGGCCGCGTTCGGCGCGGATCTCGGGGCCGAACGCATAGCGGATGCGCACCGCCCGGCGCCGCCGCAGCAGCCGGTTGGTAACATGCGCCGCCGCTGCCAGGCCGAGCAGGATCAGGAATGCGGCGAACCAGCGGTTGTCCGTCTGGAACAGCTCGGCAAAAACCTCGCGGCTGGGCCAGTTGAAGTCTTCCATCAGTGCCGGGCGCTGGCTGCCCTCCACGAACAGGGCATGGATGCGGCGGCCCTCGGTCAGGAAGCCGGCCAGGGCGAAGCCGGGGATGAACACGGCCAGCCCCGCCATCCAAGGGATGAGCTGCCGCCACCAGCGGGTCAGGCGCAGCCAGTAGTGCAGGCCGATGCAGCCGTGGATCCAGACCGCCAGCAAGAGCGCGCTTTGCTGCCAGGCCTCGGGCGAGGCCCACATCAGCACGATCACATAGGCCATCTCGTCGTTGACGCCGTGGATTTCATGCGAATAGCGGGTGAAGAGCAGATGGCTGAGCAATTGCAGCGGGATCAGAAAGCCCAGCAGGGTTTGCAGCGCCTCGCCGGGCCGCATCCTGAGGCTGCGGCGGCGGGCCAGGTTCCACAGCGCCAGACCGGCGTGCAGGATCAGGGAGGCGTAGAGGATGAGCCCGCCGGGAAAGCTGCGGGTGATCAGCTGGCGGGCGTCCTGAAACTCCTCCATCCAGACCGGGGACAGCAGCCCCAGGCCGATATTGATGAAATGAAAGAAGACATAGGTGAACAGCACCAGGCCGGTGACGATCCGGGTGCGGGTGATCCAGTTGCCCTGCCAGAGCGCGCTCGCCAATCCGGTCCTCCTGCCTTGGGGTGTCCGGGGCAGACTGCGGGCCGCGCGCGCGCCGGTCAAGGCGGCAGGCTGGTCAGCCGTGCGGCAGTGCGGCCAGCAGGCGGCTTTCGTTTTGTTTCAGAATCATGCGGGCGGCCGGGTAGCTGCTGCCCGCATCGCGGGCCAGATCCGGGAACAGCTCCAGGATTTCCTGCCGGGTGGCGCCTGCGTCCTTGCCCAGGGCGCGGGCGCCCGGCTGGAAGCTCTCGGTCCACATGCCGTTGGAAAACACCGCCTGATGGCGGCTGAACAGCAGGTGGACGTAAGTGGTGCGGTCCACCTGCGGCTGGCTGACATTGGGATGCGCCTGCAGGTGGCTGGCGGCGGCGAACACCTCCGGCTCGCCGAACAGCATCTGGCAGTTTGCGCCCTTGAGCAGCAGCCGGTGCTGCGGCGACACCCACAGATCCTGCGCGGGCTGGCCGGGGCCAAAGGCGTTGGCGGCGATCCGCACCGGCTGCAGGTGCGGGCAGGCCTGCATCCAGCTGCGCCCGACCTGGCGGATGCCGGCCCAGAGCACCGGCTGGAACCCGTTGTCCCGGGTCAGCACCATGTCGCCGGGGCGCAGCCGCTCCACCGGGCGCAGGCCCTGGTCGGTGCAGATCGTGGTGCCGGATACGAAGCAGGGCACAAAGCTGGAGTATTCCGAAGACCCGTAGTTGCTGCCGGAGATTTTCTCGTAGCGGGCGCCATCCTTCAGCGGCGTGTCGGTCGAGAAGCCCCAGACATCGGAGGTGTAGCCGTTCTGCGAGAATACCGTGATGGTGATGACCGGGCCGAACGGGGTTCCGTATGCATCGACCTCCTGCACGTAGTGGTGCGATTCGGCCTCGACCGGGGTGCCGCTGGCCACCATGGAGCCGCCATCAATGATCTTGTGGCCCCATTCCTTGTCATCCTCCATGATGTCGGCGCTGCCTGCGGTGTCCTCCAGGGTGACCTGTTCGATGGGGTAGCTGGAATCGTAGGTGAACACCGTGCCGACGGGCGTGTCGGAGTTGTTGATGATCGAGCTGCCCGAGGACATGTAGGGGGAGCTGCCATCCACAGTGAATGCGTTCGCGTTGAACGCGCTTAAGGTGCGAATAGCCATAAAGCCCCCGGCAGAAAAGGAATTGGTTGCGGTGTTTTTCAGTAGGTTTCGCGCCTCAACCGCTAACGCCGGGTTAAGGTGCCGCGGGAAGTAAGCCGCATTTTAGCAATTGCCTGCCGGAGGTGGCCGCGCTGACAAGTCTATTTTAATCATAGGGTTGCGCAATTTTTACGCAGCAGCGGGCGAGGCGCGTGCGACGCCGGCGCAGTGCGCCTGCCGGCTGAACCGGAACTTGGAAGGCGCGCGCAGGGCAGGCAGATTCTATTGCGGTCTGCGGAGCGCGCGAAAGCCGCGAAGGCGTGCCGGGAAGCAGGCAGAAGCCACGGCTGCGGGCGGCGTCAGGGCCCCCCGGAAAAACCGGGCGGCCCTGTGAATTTTTTAGTCCTGCTCAGCCAGGAAGCGTTCGGCGTCCAGTGCGGCCATGCAGCCCATGCCGGCGGAGGTCACCGCCTGGCGGTACTTGTGGTCGGTCAGGTCGCCCGCGGCATAGATGCCGGGGATCGAGGTCTCGGTGGAGCCGGGCTTGACCTTGACGTAGCCGCCGTTGTGCAGCTCCAGCACGTCCTTGACCAGCTCGGTCGCCGGGGCGTGGCCGATGGCGACAAAGACGCCCTTGCAGGGGATTTCCTTCAGCTCGCCGGTCTGCACGTTCTTGACCACGACGCCCTCAACCCCCAGCGGGTTGTCGGTGCCCACCACCTCTTCGAGGGTGTGGAACCACAGGGTCTCGATCTTGTCGTTCTTGAGTAGGCGGTCCTGCAGGATCTTTTCGGCGCGAAGCTCGTCGCGGCGGTGGATCAGGGTCACCTTGGAGGCGAAGTTGGTGAGGAACAGCGCCTCTTCCACGGCGGTGTTGCCGCCGCCGATCACCACGATCTCCTGGCCGCGGTAGAAGAAGCCGTCGCAGGTGGCACAGGCGGAAACGCCGAAGCCCTTGAACTTCTCTTCCGACTCCAGGCCCAGCCATTTGGCGCGGGCGCCGGTGGCCAGGATCACCGCGTCAGCGGTGTAGGTGGTGCCGCTGTCGCCCTTGGCCACAAACGGGCGGGAGGAGGTGTCGAGCGAGGTGATGATGTCGCCGATGATTTCGGTGCCCATCGCCTTGGCGTGCTCCTGCATCCGCACCATCAGGTCGGGGCCCTGCACCTCGGTGTCGCCGGGCCAGTTCTCGACTTCGGTGGTGGTGGTCAGCTGGCCGCCGGGCTCAATGCCCTGAACCAGAATGGGTTCCAGCATGGCGCGGGAGGCATAGACCCCTGCAGTGTAGCCGGCAGGCCCGGAGCCGATGATCAGAACCTTGGTGTGGCGCGTCTCGCTCATGTTCGTCCCTTACGTAAGCAGCATGGCGGGCTTGCCGCCGTCAGGAAATGCATATAGCGGCAGGACCCGCTGGCTTAAACCCCCAGCCTTTGCATGCCGCGGGATGCAGATTTGCGGAAGCCGCCCGGGATTGCGGCTTGCACCTTCGGAGTGCAAAGAATATTGCGCGGCGATGAAACATTATTGCGCGGCCCAGTGGCGGTGCTATAAGAAACGCAAAATTCACAGGAGTTTCCGGCATGGTCACAACCCGTCTAGATCCGATTGATCGCAAGATTTTGTCGGAGCTTCAGGCCGATGGGCGGATGACCAACGTCGAGCTGGCCAAGCGGGTCGGCATTTCGGCACCGCCCTGCCTGCGCCGGGTGCGGGCGCTGGAGGAGGCCGGGCTGATCCACGGCTATCATGCGGATGTGAACGCGCGCGAGCTGGGATTCGAGGTGCAGGTCTTTGCCATGGTGGGGCTGGAGAGCCAGGCCGAGGTGGAGCTGAGCGCCTTTGAGGAAAAGTGCCGCAGCTGGCCGCTGGTGCGCGAGTGCCACATGCTGAACGGCGAGGTGGATTTCATCCTGAAATGCGTCTCCCCGGATCTCAGCACCTTCCAGAGCTTTCTGACCGCCGATCTGCTGACCACGCCGAATGTGGCCAGCGTCAAGACCTCGCTGGTGATCCGCGGCGCCAAGGATGAGCCGGGCGTGCCGTTCGAGGTGCTGGAGGAGCGGCTGGCCCGAGAGGCCTGAGCCAGCGCCGGCCCTGCGGCGCCGCATCCGAGGTGCGGTGCACCGTTCTTGATCCAAGTCACTGTTTCTTGATCCAAATCATCGACGCGGCGGCGGAAACGCCGGATGCTGAAGGGGCGGGGCATGCCGGTATGTCGGTTTGACCCGGTCGTTGTTCCGCCGACTGGAGGTGTAACGATGGCAACTGTTCAGCAAATACTTGATGGCAAGGACAAGAGGCTGCACACGCTTCCGCCGGAGGCCATGGTGGTCGATGCCCTGAAGCTGATGGCGGAGGAGGACGTGGGGTCCGTTCTGGTGATGTCCGGCGGCAGCCTGGCCGGGATTTTCACCGAGCGGCACTATACCCGCAAAGTCTTTCTGGCGGGCAAGACCTCTCCGAAGACGCCGCTTGCCGATGTTATGGCAACGGATTTCACCAGCGTCGAACCGGGGCAGAGCGCCGAAGCCTGCATGGCGCTGATGGTTGAAAAGCATGTCCGGCACCTGCCGGTCCTGAAAGGCGGGCAGCTGGCCGGGATCGTCTCGATCGGCGACCTGATGAAAAGCATCATCGACGAAGAGCAGTTCAACGCCAGCCAGCTGGTGCGTTATGTGCGCGGCATGAACTGACCCTTGCCGCCGCGGCGGCCGGCGGGCCGGTCCGGCGGTGCCGGGCCGTGCCTTCTGCCGTATGCAAGTGCCGGGTTCGCCGGATGGCGCCTACAGCAGCGTGCCGCTGGCGGCGGGGCCTTGGCTGTCGGCACGCGGATACGCCAGCGGACCGAAGTCCTGGATGCTGTCGGCATGGGCAAACAGGTTCAGGAACAAGGTCTTGATCGCATAACTTGCCAGCTTCAGCGCATCCGGGCCGGGGTGGTAGGTTTCAAACTCCAGCCCGCCGGCAATGATCACCGCATGGCGGGGCAGGCACAGGTGGTACATGTCCACCGGTGTCGGCGGCGCGGTTTCGAAAATGCTCATGCCGTCCTGGAACTCGGCCACGGGGGTCAGCAGCGGGCCCTTGCCGCTGCTCTGCATGTGCGGCGGTGTGCGCAGCAGCCGGGCGGCGGGGCCGGCGATCAGGCTGGAGGCCGGTTTCTGCAGGCCCAGGCTGTCGGCCATGAAGCTGGTGAGGCGGTGGCTGCGGCCGCGGCTGCCGGGCCGGGCCGGCAGCAGGCTGGTGCGGCCGATCCAGACCAGCGGCTGGCTGCCGCCGCCGCTGGTCAGCAGCTCGTCGCCGGGCAGCAGATCCTCGACCGCCACCGGGCCAGCGCTGGTTTCGACCAGCGAGCCGCGCGAAAACGCGCAGAAGGCGTCCTCGAACAGCGGCAGCGCCGGGGCGATGTGGCGGGTTTCCGAGATGGCACCGCTTGGCAGCAGGCTGCTGACCTCGAACCGCCGCAGCTGCGGTTTGTTGGCCGCGCGCAGGACTGCCGGATCCTGCAGGAAGGCATTGGCTTCGACGGCATTGGCTGCAGCCCTCTGCAGCGAATGGGGGATGGTCATTTGCGGACCTCTCCTTTCAAACTGCCCGTTTGCATCGGCCCCCACCGGCAACACAGACGCGCTTGAACGATCTATATGTGCCCAAAAGGCGGGATTTAATTCGAATTGTCAAAGAATCTGAAGCAAACTGGTTAACGGCCGGCCCTTTGCCGCTGCGGGCGGGACCCAGCGGCAGGCCGGGATGGTGCTAAGGCGATTCTGCTAATGAAGCGTCAAGACCGGTCCGGCCTTTGCCAGTCCGGTTGGGTGCCCGGGCGGCGGCAACGGGCTGGCGCAGCTGCGCCAGTGCTGACCGCCGCGCGGGCACCCGTCCCCGGCGTTAACTCAGTTTCCGCTTGGGCGCCTGGCCGGCAGGCTGGCGTGCAGCAGCCCAGGGCAGGGTCACGGTTTCGCTCTTGGCGGTGCGGATGATGGAGGCAATGAAACGCTTGTTCATCTTCATGGTCGGTCTGTCCTTCGCCCGGCAGCGCCGCCCTTCTGCGGGGCGGCGGCTGTTTTGTGTTGTTCTGACCTCGTTATGGGTAATCTTTGCGCCGCGAATATGACCAGCCCGGGGCATTTTCACTGCATGAGCGTCCGCGCCGGGGACTGGCAGGCGGGAGGGGCGGGCACGGGTAGGCGGCTGATTTAGCACGGAAAATTCTGCCCTTTGAGCGCGGCTTACCCGGCCGAAGACAGCAATTGCGGCGGAAATTCTTAAAATCCGCCACAATTCGCCGGGTTAACGGGCGCTTAAAGCCGGATGCAGGAGATCAGGCGGCCGTAGTCGGCCTCTTTCGCGTGGGTCGCGCGGCGGTAGGAGAAGAATTTCTCCGCATCGGAATAGGTGCAGTGGCGGGTCCATTCCGCGGCGCCGGCGCCGGCCTCGCGCAGCTTGTGCAGGCCCAGGCCCGGCAGGTCGAACAGGTAGCGGCCGCCCTCGCCGTTGGCAAAGAAACGGGCGTAGGCGTCGTCCTGCATCATGAAGTCGTCAAAGAACTCCGGGCCGACTTCATAGGCGCGCTGGGAGATGGTCGGGCCGATCACCGCGGCGGTGTTTTCGCGCCGGGCGCCGAGGGATTCCATGGCGTCCAGCGTGGCTTCCAGCACCCCGTCCAAGGTACCGCGCCAGCCCGCATGGGCGGCGCCGATGACGCCGGCCTCAGGGTCGGAAAACAGCACCGGCTGGCAGTCGGCGGTCAGAATCGACAGCGCCAGGCCCGGCACATTGGTGACCATCGCATCGGCGCGCGGGCGGTCCTGCGAGGGTTCAGTGATAACGGCCACATCTGCGCTGTGGACCTGGTGCACCGCGCTCAGATGCTCTGCCGGCACCTCCATCGCGGCTGCGACGCGGTTGCGGTTGATCTGCACCGCCTCGCGCTGATCGGTCGAACCCAGCCCGCAGTTGAGGCCCTTGTAGATGCCGGAAGAAGCACCGCCCCTGCGGGTGAAAAACCCGTGCCGCACCGGGCCAAGCAGTTCGGACGTCAGAATTTCAAGCGTCATGGGTTCAATCCTGGCGGAGGGGCGGCCTGCGAAGGGTAGAGACCGAGCACTTTGAACAGGTTTCCCATTTCCTCCGGGTGCGTCAACCGCCGATGTGCGGCGATCAGGGTTTCCAGACCTTCGCCCTGCAGCGGCGCGGCGAGGGCGCGGGCGCGGCCGGTGATGCCGAGCCGTTCGAGGAATACCCCTTGGGGGGTGAGGCGGGTGAAGCCGCAACCATTGGTTTTTGCGGCCATGGCCAGCGCTTCAAAGTCCACATGGGCGGTAAGGTCGGCCTCGCCCGGCGTTTGCAGCGGATCGGCAGGTTCATGCGCGCGCAGGGCTTGAAGGGTGTCCCCGAGCGCCCGCCAGTCGCCGTAATCCACGATCAGCGCCGCGCCGCCGCGGGAGGCGATTCGCGCGGCGATGGCGGCGGTGACGGGGCCGGCGGCCTCGCACAGTTCGACCACATCGCCGTCTTGTGTATCTTCCAGCCGGTGGTCCAGCGCGGGCTGCGGCGCGGGAGCCTCAAGGCCGAGGCTGAGCGCGCCGTCCCTGAGGCCGATACGCTTTTCGCTCCAGCCGTTGCCCGCGCGGAGGAACTGGCGGATGGGCAGGGCGTCGAAAAACTCGTTTGCCACCAGGAACAGCGGCTGGTCCGGCAGGTCTGTGACACTGTCCAGCCATTCCGGGGCATAGCCCTCCAGCGCCTTGGCTTGCGCCGCACGCAAGGCGGGCGAGGCCTCGACCAGGCGGATTTCCATCGCCGCATGAAACCCCGGCACGCCGCGTGTGGCGCGCAGCAGGTCGGCCATCAGGGTGCCGCGGCCGGGGCCCAGTTCGGCCAGCGTGAAGGGGGCAGGCGACCCCTGATCGAGCCAGGCCTGCGCCAGGGCGAGGCCCAGCAGTTCGCCGAACATCTGGCTGATCTCCGGCGCGGTGGTGAAGTCGCCCTGAACCCCCAGCGGGTCGCGGGTGGTGTAATAGCCGAATTGCGGGTGCAGCAGGCACTCCGCCATGTAGTCCGCCACCGAGATGGGGCCGTCCTCCCGGATGCGGGCGGTGAGGTGATCCATCAGGCTCATGCCGGGCTCCGGGCGGCGTGGCGGGCGCGGATCAGGAAGTAGAGCCCGATGGCGATCATCGGCAGCGACAGCGCCTGGCCTTGGGTCAGGCCGATACCATCAATGTGCCAGGCCAGCCCCAGCGGGTTGCCCGGGGTGACGAACTGCGCGTCCGGCTGGCGGAAGAATTCGACGATGAACCGGGCCAGGCCGTAGCCCGCCAGGAACAGGCCCAACAGCCGTCCCGGGGTGTGGAAGGCGCCCCGCCGCCAGGCGAGGTACAGCAGCACGGCGCCGAGGATCAGCCCCTCCAGAATGGCTTCATAGAGCTGAGAGGGGTGGCGGGCGCAGAGCTCACCCAGCGCCTGGCCGCAGTCCTGCGCCGCCTGGCCGGGGAAGGCGACACCCCAGGGCAGGTCCGTCGGGCGGCCCCATAGTTCCGCGTTGATGAAATTCGCAAGCCGCCCCAGCAGCAGCCCCGGCGGCACCGTGTGGGCGACCAGGTCGGAGATCTGCAGTTTCGGTATATTGTGCCGCGCGGCAAAGATCAGGGTGGCCAGCACCACGCCGATCAGCCCCCCGTGAAAGGCCATGCCGCCCTGCCAGATCTTCAGGATCTCCGCAGGGTTCGCCAGGTAATAGGCCGGCTGGTAGAACAGCACGAACCCCAAGCGCCCGCCCAGGATCACCCCGAGAATGATCCAGGTCAGCAGATCCTCGACCTGTTCGGGGCGCATCGGCGGCTGGCTGGCGGGCCAAAGCGCGGGGCGGCGCAGCGCGGCCACCGCCAGGCGCCAGGCAATGACGATGCCAGCGATATAGGCCAGCGCGTACCAGCGCAGGGCGAACTCGAACGAGCCGAGGGAGATCGAGAAAATCTCGGGCGAGAGGTCGGGGAATTGGATCAAGGCCTGCATGTGCGACTGAATGCCTTTGCGGGTTATGGGAAGTCAACGGCTTGCCGCCGCGGCTTTGCTTGCCCATATAGAGGACAACCTTGAGACGGAGAAGAACATGCAGACCCGCAACAAGATCCTGGACGATATTTCGCAGCTGATGACCAATGCGATGGGCGTGGCCCAGGGCGCCAAGGACGAGGCGGACACGGCGCTGAAGGGCATGATTGACCGCTGGCTGGCCGACCGTGATTTCGTGACCCGCGAGGAATTCGACGCGGTGCGCGCGATGGCCCAGAAGGCGCGCGAGGAAAACGAGGCGCTGAAGGCGCGGCTGGACGCGCTGGAGGCGAAAGACAAGGCCTGAGCCCTGGACCGGGGCAGGCTGCCCGTCCCGCGCTGAATTGAGGCCCGCCGCAGAGGGATCTGCGGCGGGCTTTCTTTTGCGTCCTGTGCATGGCTGCCGTGCAAATTTTCAGGTCGCTTTCTGTCCGCCGGGTCGAAAACCGTCCAGCGCTGGAGGTGTTGTCCAGTACATGCTGCCTCTGCTGCTTGAAGAGGAGTGTGGCATGGTTGCGGTCTATTCGGTGCCCAATGCGTTCAGCACGCAGGAATGCGCAGAGATTTTACGGAAAGTGGAAGCGGAGCCGGACAGCGAGGCGCGGCTGGTGGGGCAGACCCGCGACCACAACCTGCGCCGGGCCAGCGTGGTGTGGCTGGATGACGTGCCGGGCACCGGCTGGGTGATGGACCGGCTGATCTCTGTGGTGCGCCGGGCCAACCGGGAGCAGTTCAACTTTGATCTGCGCGAATTTGCCGAAAGCCCGCAGGTGGCCAGCTACGCGGGAGAGGAAAACGGTCATTTCACCTGGCATTCCGACATCGGAGACGGGCCGGTGGCGGGCAAGCGCAAGCTGACCCTGGTGGTGCAGCTGAGCAAGCCGGGATCCTATGATGGCGGCGAACTGGAAATCATGCCGGGCGCCCATGTGGTAGCCGCCAGCCGGGTGCAGGGCAGCTGCACGGTGTTTCCCAGCTTCCTGCTGCACCAGGTGACGCCGGTCACCCGCGGCACGCGCCGGTCGCTGACCGTCTGGGCCCACGGTCCCGCCTTCCGCTGAGAGATGCAGGCTGGCCTGCGGGCGTACGGCTGGCAGGCCGCCCCGCAGGCCGTCTGTGCGGCGCTGCGGGCGGTGGCCGGCGACACGGCATGCGGTTGACGGCAACGCAATATATGGGGCTTTTCTGGCGCCCGCTCGTTTCGCGCACCCCTCTGCAAAATGCCGGCATTTTGGGGGCTGTGGATAGTTCGTCCACAAGTTATTGCAGATATCCCCAAATAAAGGGTTGCCAGATTATGAAATCAGCCCCACCATATTTAGTATGGGAGCGGGGATGCCTCCCCGGCCCGTAGCACAAAAACCTGGCTATTGGGCGCCTCTGTGCCCGGTGAGCCGGGCAAAATAGAGAGGTGGCATCATGGCACTATCCGAGCTTCACCTGGAAGAAGACATCCATCCCATCGACATCGTCGAGACCCTGGCGTCGCACCACGACTGGGACTTTGACAGAGTGGGCGATGACCAGATCGCGATGTCGGTGGAAGGGCAGTGGCGCACCTATTCGCTGACACTGGCCTGGTCGGGCTATGAGGAATGCCTGCGGCTGGTCTGCAGCTTTGAGATGGAGCCGCCGGAGGCGGAGCTGCCGCGGCTCTATGAGCTGATCAACCAGATGAACGACCAGTGCTGGGAAGGCTCCTTTACCTATTGGGCGGATCACAAGCTGATGCTGTTCCGCTATGGGCTGATGCTGGCCGGCGGCCAGATGGCCAGCCCGCAGCAGATCGACGCGATGCTGAACGCAGCCGTGGCCAACGCGGAGCGCTACTATCCGGCGATCCAGCTGGCGGTCTGGGGCAAGCGCAGCCCGCAGGAGGCGATGCAGGTCGCCATTGCAGAGGCTTACGGGCGCGCGTAAACCTTGCCCTGAACCTGAGATTTAGGGGAGGGGCGAAAGATGGATATGCAGGAAATCGCTGCGCGCGGGCTGGTGCTGCTGGGCTGCGGCAAGATGGGATCGGCGATGCTGGCCGGCTGGCTGGAGGGCGGTCTGCGCGCATCCTCGGTCTGGGTGATTGATCCGCACCCTTCGGACTGGCTGAAGGGCACCGGCGTTCACCTGAATGCGGAGCTGCCCAAGGCGCCGGGCATCGTGCTGATTGCGGTGAAGCCGCAGATGATGGGCGAGGCGCTGCCCACCCTGCAAAGCTATGGCAATGGCCAGACGCTGTTCATTTCGGTGGCGGCGGGCACCTCGATTGCGACGTTCCAGGACGTTCTGGGGGCCGAAACCCCGATCGTGCGGGCAATGCCCAACACGCCCGCCGCGGTGGGCCGCGGTATCACGGCGCTGATCGGCAACGCCCACGTCGCGCCCAAGGATCTGGAGCGGGCCGAGGGTCTGCTGCAAGCCGTCGGCCAGACCGTGCGGCTGGAAAACGAGGGCCAGATGGACGCGGTGACCGGCGTCAGCGGTTCCGGCCCGGCTTATGTGTTCCACCTGATCGAGACGCTGGCTGCCGCGGGTGAGGCGCAGGGGCTGCCGGCGGAGCTGGCGATGAAACTGGCCAAGGCAACCGTGGGCGGCGCCGGTGCGCTGGCCGAGGCGGCTGAGGACAGCCCCAGTCAGCTGCGCATCAACGTGACCAGCCCCAATGGCACCACACAGGCGGCCTTGGAAGTGCTGATGGATGATCAGGGCGGCTTCCCGCCGCTGCTGAAACGCGCCGTTGCGGCGGCAACGGAGCGGTCAAAGGAGCTGTCGCGTGGCTGAGATTACTTTTGACGACTTCCTGAAGGTCGACGTCCGCGTCGGCGAAGTGGTCCGAGCGGAGCCGTTTCCCGAGGCGCGCAAGCCGGCAATCAAGCTGTGGGTCGATTTCGGGGGCGAAATCGGCGTAAAAAAGAGCTCAGCGCAGATTACGGCGCATTACATGCCGGAAACGCTGGTGGGCAAGCAGGTTCTGGCCGTCGTAAACTTCCCGCCGCGGCAGATCGGCACGTTCATGTCAGAGATCCTGGTTCTGGGCCTGCCGGATGAAAACGGAGAGATATTCCTGGCGGGCCCCGACGGAAAGGTCCCGCTGGGCGGGAGGATGCACTGAGATGAAAATCTGGATTGCGCGGCCGATGACGGCAGCGGTCACGGCACGGGCGCGGGAGGCCTTTGCCGATCTGGAAATCCGTGAGACCAACGCGGTGATGAGCGAGGCGGAGATGCTGCGGGCACTCCAGGAGTTCGACATTGTCGTGCCGACGCTGGGCGACAAGTTCACGGCGGAGATCTTTGCCAAGGCGGGCACGCCCCGCTGCAAGCTCTTGGCCAACTTCGGGGTCGGCTACAACCATATCGACGTGGAGGCCGCGCGCGCTGCTGGTGTCGAGGTGACCAACACGCCGGGCGCGGTGACCGATGCCACCGCCGATATCGCGATGACGCTGATCCTGATGTCGGCGCGCCGCGCCTCCGAGGGCGAGCGGATGCTGCGCAAGGGTGCTTGGGAGGGCTGGCACCCGACCCAGATGCTGGGCCTGCATGCGACCGGCAAGCGCGTGGGTATCGCCGGCATGGGCCGCATCGGCCAGGCGATTGCGCGGCGCTGCCACTTCGGGTTCGGCATGGATGTGTCCTATGTGGCGCGCTCCGCCAAGGATCTGGATTTCCCGGCCGACCGCGCTGAAAGGCTGACGGCGATGGCGGGGCAGGTGGATTTCCTGGTGGTGGCGGTTCCGGGCGGAGCGGAGACCTATCACCTGATCAACGCCGAGGTGCTGAACGCGATGCAGCCCCACGCGCATCTGATCAACATTGCCCGCGGCGAAGTGGTGGAGGAGGCGGCGCTGATCGACGCGCTGCAAAACAACCGCATCGGCGGGGCGGGTCTGGACGTCTATGAGTTCGAGCCGAAGGTGCCGCAGGCGCTGATTGATCTGGACAACGCCACCCTGCTGCCGCATCTGGGCACCGCCACAGAAGAAGTGCGCAGCAACATGGGCCATATGGCGCTGGATAATGTCGCGGCTTACTTGGCTGGAGAGGCGCTGCCGAACCGGGTCTGACGCGGGCGGTCAGCTGTCCTTGGGATCATCGCGGGGCTCGTCGCGGCGGTGATCCCAGGCGGGGTCGTCCTCCTTGATCTTGCGGGTCATCCAGGCGCCTGCGGGCCAGGCCGTTACGGCGGCGACGGCGACACAGACGGCAATGGACTGCCAGGAGTAGTAGCCAAGGGTGAAAGAAGCGATGATCAGGGCGCCTGCGATGCAGGCGCCTGCCAGGCTGGCCATGTGAAAGCGCAGCTTGCCTGCGAGCGGATCCCGTGCGGTCATGACGATCTCCTGTAGTAAAGGTTGCACAGGAGGAAAACGCAGACGGTGCCGGCCGGGTTCCGCACCGGTGGCGCTCTAGCGGCTGCCGACGGCCTCGCGCCAGTGGCGGCGGCACAGCGAGACATAGGTCTCATTGCCGCCGATCTGAACTTGGTCGCCCTCGGTCATGACACGGCCATGATCGTCCTGGCGCACCACCATTGTGGCCTTCTTGCCGCAGTGGCAGATGGTGCGCACCTCGCGCATCTCGTCCGCCAGCGCCAGCAGGGTGGCGGAGCCGGGGAACAGGTTGCCCTGGAAATCCACCCGCAGGCCATAAGCCAGCACCGGCACCCGCAGGTCATCGACTACGCGGGCCAGCTGCCAGACCTGCTCCGGCTCCAGGAACTGCGCCTCGTCCACGAAAATGGCCGCCACCGGGCCGCGGGCCAGACGCTGTTCGATGCGCTGGTACAGGTCGTCGCCGGCCGAGAACATGTCGGCCTCCTCGCCGATGCCGATGCGGGAGGCGATTCTGCCCGCGCCGGCCCGGTCATCCAGCTGGGCTGTCAGCAGGTAGGTGTCCATGCGATTTTCGCGGTAGTTGTGCGAGGCTTGCAGCAGCACCGTCGACTTGCCCGCGTTCATGGTGGAGTAATTGAAATAGAGCTTGGCCATGGCGGCGGGTTTACCCGCACAGGGGCGGAGGGAAAACCGGATTCGCGCAGGTTTTTCCGCGGCAGCGGCAGAGCGGCATCAGCTGGGATGGCCCCCCGGGGCTGGCATGGCCGGGGTGGAACAAAACCCCGTGTAACGGCCAACGCCAATAGCCCCGGAAGGCGCAAGTTCCGGGCAGACCAATTACCCTTACCGCGGGACGTCACTCACCCGTCCCGCTTCGCACCGGACAACAGATGCCAATCGCACCATGTCACTCGCTAAATCCCTGAAAACCTGAGGGATGGATAAGGTATCGCAATTCCTCTACAACTCAGGAATGGGAAATTAACCGGTTCGTTCCCCATGGGGGCGGCAGGCAAGCCAGGTAGGATGTATATGGCTGAAATCGGAACGTATCTGAAGAAGCACACCGAAGCGCTGGTGAAGGATGTCGGCATCGAAGCGGCCTGCCAGATTACCGGCAAGTCCAAGGCGACGCTGGGACGGTATTACTCGGACAATGCCGAACATACGGACCGGTTCATGCCGGTGGATGCGGTGGCCAAGCTGGAAGGCGCGGCGTCTTATCCGCATGTGACCTCTGCGCTGGCGGACCTGAAGAACATCACGCTGTCCTACAACGGCAACGGCTCCGCCGAGGAGACCGGCCGCAGCGGCGGGGTGAATGCGGATGTGATCGCGCTGAGCCAGCGGTTTGCCCAGCTGATGAGCGAATACCAGGCGGCCATCGAGGACGGCATCATCACCGTCAATGAGGCCAAGCGGCTCTTGCGGGAAACCGTGCTTTTGCAGCAGGTGCTGCTGGACATGAAACTGCACCTGGAAGAAGAAAGTGCCTGAAACGCCTGATCTGAGCGGCCTGCCTGCGGTTGCGGCAGGGGAATTGCACCCGATTGACGTGGACGCGCTGGCCGCGCCCGGTGATCCGCGCCATCCGCCGCGCATCCTGCTGCTGTATGGCAGCCTGCGCGAGGTGAGCTATTCCCGCAAGGCGGCGGAGGAGGCGGCGCGGGTGCTGCAGGCCTTGGGCTGCGAGACGCGGATCTTTGACCCCTCCGGCCTGCCTTTGCCCGATGATGCGGGCGCGGCGGAGCATCCCAAGGTCGCGGAGCTGCGCGATCTGGCGGTTTGGTCCGAGGGCATGGTCTGGTCCAGCCCGGAGCGCCACGGCGCGATGACCGGCATCATGAAGCTGCAGATCGACTGGCTGCCGCTGTCGCTGCAGGGGGGCATCCGCACCACGCAAGGCAAGACGCTGGCGGTGATGCAGGTCTCGGGCGGATCGCAAAGCTTTAACGCGGTCAATCAGATGCGCATCCTCGGCCGCTGGATGCGGATGGTGACGATCCCGAACCAAAGTTCGATCCCCAAGGCCTGGCTGGAATTCAGCGAGGGCGGGCGGCTGCCGGAAGGCCCGTACTACCGCCGTCTGGTGGACGTGATGGAGGAGCTGGTGAAATTCACCTGGCTGGTGCGGGGGCGCAAGGACTATCTGGTCGACCGCTACTCGGAACGGGTGGAAAGCGCCGAAGAGGTGCACAAGCGCGTGTCGCAGAAGTAACCCTGACAAGGTTTGCCCCAGGTCAAAAAGAAGCCCCGGCGCTGCTGCCGGGGCTTTTTGCGTGTCAGATCAGCGGTATCAGCGGGACATCGCAGGCGGCGAGCATCAGCAGCGCAGTGACAAGCAGGGGTAGCCGCATCCGGGGGCTCCTTCTATGTGTATTACAGTTGCCGCGAACACTGCCCTGCTGTTGCAACCGCGGCAAGTGCCCGCGTCTCTCACAAGCGGGAACATGCGCGGATTGCGCCGCCGGCACGGCGCGCTGTGCTGTTAAAGACTCGGGCCGCGCCGGACGTTGGATTTAGGCATTTGTTAAGGCTCATTTGTGCCGCATTTGGGCCGCGAAGTTACCGCCAAACGCAGTTTTCCCGCGAAAACAGGGGAAATTGCCGCCTGTCTTCCTAACGAAAACCATAAGGTTTTCCAGTGATTTGACCTGCATTTTAGGAAAACCGGAAAGAGGTGTTAAGAAAATAAGGGGTTTCCCCACCGTGGCCGATGCACGCGGGGCGGGTTTTAACCTTCTGTTAATCCTGTCGCATTCTGCCCATGTTTCTGCCCGCGCGGCACCGCAGCAAGCCGCATTCAAGCCTCAGGACTCACGCACCATGCCGGTGTGGGAAAATGGAGTGGGTCATGAGACGATTTCTAGGAATTGCCGCCGCTGTGTTGATGAGTTTTGGTGCCGGAGCTGCCGCCGCAGACGGGCAGCGGGCGCCGGTGCAGTCCGTCCCCGGATGGGAGGCGGTGGGCCGGTTGAACATCGGCGGGCGAAGCATGTGCACAGCGAGCCTGATTGCTCCGGACATGGTGCTGACCGCTGCGCATTGCATGTACGACATCCGCACCGGCCGTGCGGTCAATCCGCGGAGCGTCGAGTTTGAGGCGGGCCTTAACGGCCGCCAGTCGAAGGCCGCGCGCAGAGTGTCCAAGGTGGCGATCCACGCGGGATACCAGCATGGGCGGACCGGGCAGTTCCAGACCAGCACCGATATTGCCGTGCTGCGGCTGGAGCGGCCGATCAGCGCCGATGTGGTGCGCCCGCTGGTGCTGGCCGGCGCCCCGGAGCGGGGGGAACGGGTGGACGTGATGTCCTATTCCCACCGCAACGCCAGATCGCCCCGGCTGCAGACCGCCTGCCAGGTGCTGGTGGCACGCCAAAGCTCGCTGATCACCTCGTGCCGGGTTGGTCTCGGGGCGTCCGGCTCGCCGGTGCTGCAGACACGCCCTGGCCGTGCGCCGCGGCTGGTCTCGGTGATTTCTTCCAAGGCGCAGCTGGGCGGTAAAGGCGTGTCGCTGGCAGCCCCGCTGGACCACTCGCTGCAAAGGCTGATGCGTCAGGCAGGCTGAACCTCCCAGACCCGCGCCGCAAGAAAAAGCCCCGGGAGTTCCCGGGGCTTTGCTGTGTTCGTCTGTAAGCCGTCGGGCCTTGCTCAGCCCTGCAGGCTCTTTACCTCAACGTCCCCTTCGGCCTGGGCCTTGATCGCGCGGGCAGCCGCGTTGGCGCCGGCCGCGGTGGTGAAGTAGGGGATCTTGTCATAGAGCGCGACGGAGCGCATTTCCTTGCTGTCCTCAACAGCTTGCGCGCCTTCGGTGGTGTTCATCAGCAGCTGGACGTCGCCGTCCTTGAGCATGTCGACCACGTGTGGGCGGCCCTCATAGACCTTGTTCACCAGCTCGCAGGCCACGCCCTGGCCTTCGAGCCAGGTCCGGGTGCCGCGGGTTGCGACCAGGGTAAAGCCCTGTTCCACAAGGATCTGCGCCGCTTCCAGCATCAGTTGGCCCTTGTCGGCATCCTTGATCGAGATGAAGGCGCGGCCCTTGGACGGCAGCACCATGCCGGCGCCCATCTGCGCCTTGAGGAAGGCGCGGGCAAAGGAGCGGTCCCAGCCCATGACTTCGCCGGTGGAGCGCATTTCCGGGCCGAGGATGGTGTCGACGCCCGGGAAGCGGGCGAACGGCAGCACCGCTTCCTTGACCGAGAACCAGGGCATGTCCGGGTCGGCCAGGGTCATCGGGTCGGCGATCGGGGTGTTGACGTCATAGCCTGCATCCGGTCCGTAGGGCGGGCGCAGCGGGAAGTTCGACAGCGGCTCACCTGCCATCACGCGGGCGGCGATGGAGGCGATGGCGCTGTCGGTGGCCTTGGCGACAAACGGCACGGTGCGCGAGGCGCGCGGGTTCACCTCGATGAGGTAGATCTCGCCGTCCTTGATCGCGAACTGCACGTTCATCAGGCCGACCACGTTGAGTGCCAGCGCCAGGGCGTTGGTCTGGACCTTGATCTGCTCGATCATGTCCTTCTCAAGCGAGTAGGGCGGCAGCGAGCAGGCAGAGTCGCCGGAGTGCACACCGGCTTCCTCGATGTGCTGCATGATGCCGGTGACGTGCACGTCTTTGCCGTCGCAGAGCGCGTCCACGTCCAGCTCAACCGCGCCGGCCAGGTAGCTGTCCAGCAGAACCGGGCTGTCGCCGGAAACCACCACCGCCTCGGCGATGTAGCGTTTCAACTGGTCCATGTCGCGGACGATTTCCATCGCGCGGCCGCCCAGAACGTAGGACGGGCGGATCACCAGCGGGAAGCCGATTTCGCCTGCGATTTCCAGCGCCTGTTCGTCGGTGGAAGCGATGCCGTTCTTGGGCTGCTTGAGGCCCAGCTTGTTGACCAGCGCCTGGAAGCGCTCGCGGTCTTCGGCCAGGTCGATGGCGTCGGGGGAGGTGCCCAGGATCGGGATGCCTTCCTCTTCCAGCGCGTTCGCCAGTTTCAGCGGGGTCTGGCCGCCGAACTGCACGATGACGCCGTGCAGGGTGCCGTTGTCCTGCTCGACCCGCAGGATCTCCATCACGTGCTCGAACGTCAGCGGTTCGAAATACAGCCGGTCCGAAGTGTCATAGTCGGTCGACACCGTTTCCGGGTTGCAGTTGATCATGATGGTTTCATAGCCCGCATCGGTCAGCGCAAAGCAGGCGTGGCAGCAGCAGTAGTCGAACTCGATGCCCTGGCCGATCCGGTTGGGGCCGCCGCCGAGGATGACGACTTTCTTCTTGTCCGAGGGGCGGGCCTCGCATTCGACGTCGCCAAATGCCGGGGTCTCGTAGGTCGAGTACATATAGGGGGTCTGCGCCTCGAATTCGGCGGCGCAGGTGTCGATCCGCTTGAACACGGCGTTGACGCCGGCCGCGCGGCGGGCCTTGCGGACGTCAGCTTCTTTCTGGCCGGTCAGCTTGGCGAGGCGGGCGTCGGTGAAGCCCAGCATTTTCAGCGCGCGCAGGCCCGCCTCATCAGACGGCAGGCCGCCTTCGCGGATTTCAGCCTCGGCCTCGACGATTTCGCGGATGCGGGCCAGGAACCAGGGGTCGAACTTGGTGACCGCGTGGATTTCGTCATCAGACAGGCCGTGGCGCATTGCCTGGGCAATGGTGCGCATCCGGTCGGGGGTCTGCTGGCCGATGGCCTTGATCACCGCGGCGGTGTCGCCTGCGGGTTCCCACGGGCCGGCGCCGACGCCGTCGATCATCACCTCGTCAAACCCGGTGAGGCCCGATTCCATCGAGGCCAGCGCCTTTTGCAGCGATTCATGGATGGTGCGGCCGATGGCCATCGCCTCACCCACCGATTTCATTGCGGTGGTCAGGTACGGTTCGGAACCCGGGAACTTCTCGAACGCGAATTTCGGGATCTTGGTGACAACATAGTCGATGGTCGGCTCAAACGACGCCGGGGTCACCTTGGTGATGTCGTTGTCCAGCTCGTCCAGCGTGTA
Source organism: Leisingera sp. (assembly GCF_982940295.1). Taxonomy (NCBI): domain Bacteria; kingdom Pseudomonadati; phylum Pseudomonadota; class Alphaproteobacteria; order Rhodobacterales; family Roseobacteraceae; genus Leisingera; species Leisingera sp. Next base: position 86,631 of record NZ_CEYXRG010000004.1, on the reverse strand, counting down.
GCCGACCGCCAGCTTGGCCGCGATCTTGGCAATCGGGAAGCCGGTTGCCTTGGAGGCCAGCGCGGAGGAGCGGCTGACGCGCGGGTTCATCTCGATCACCACCATGCGGCCGTCGGCGGGGTTCACCGCCCATTGCACGTTGGAACCGCCGGTTTCCACGCCGATCTCGCGCAGCACGTTGATCGAGTGGGTGCGCATGATCTGGTATTCTTTGTCGGTCAGCGTCAGGGCCGGCGCCACGGTGATCGAGTCGCCGGTGTGGACGCCCATCGGATCGACGTTTTCGATGGAGCAGACGATGATCGCGTTGTCCGCCTTGTCGCGGACCACTTCCATCTCGTATTCCTTCCAGCCCAGCAGGCTTTCATCCACCAGGATCTGGTTCACCGGCGAGGCATCCATGCCGGACCGGCAGAAATGGATGTAGTCGTCGCGGTTGTACGCTACGCCGCCGCCGGTGCCGCCGAGGGTGAAGGCGGGGCGGATGATTGCGGGCAGGCCGATTTCATCCAGCGCTTCCAGTGCGATGCGGACGCCTTCCTCCAGGTCGGCGGTGCCGTTTTCCCGCTTGGGCGCGGTGACGATGGTGGCCTTGGGGTTCTCAATGCCCAGGCGGTCCATCGCTTCGCGGAACAGCTTGCGGTCTTCGGCCATCTCAATGGCGTCGCGCTTGGCGCCGATCATCTCAACGCCGAATTTCTCCAGCACGCCCATCTCTTCCAGCGCCAGCGAGGTGTTGAGGCCGGTCTGCCCGCCCATGGTCGGCAGCAGCGCGTCGGGGCGTTCTTTCTCGATGATCTTGGCAACCACTTCCGGGGTGATCGGCTCGATATAGGTGGCGTCGGCCAGGCCCGGGTCGGTCATGATGGTGGCCGGGTTGGAGTTCACCAGAATGACGCGGTAGCCTTCTTCGCGCAGCGCTTTACAGGCCTGGGCGCCGGAGTAGTCAAACTCGCAGGCCTGCCCGATGACGATCGGACCGGCTCCGATGATCATGATCGACTGGATGTCGGTTCTTTTGGGCATGGCCATATTCCTTTGGTTGACGCGCGGGCAGCTTTGAATCAGGGGCGCCATCGTGCGCCCAAATTGTCCTGCGTTATAGGGACCGCGCCGAAAGGTTCAAGGGGGATCGGAAACGGATTTGAAAATGCCGCATCCGCCTCTTTTGTTCGCATAGCGAACAGATATATGTGGGGGCCAAGACCTCGGGGAGTCAATTGCGGTGCGGATTCGCTTTGATCAGGGGCCCAAGGGGGCCGGCACGTGTTTCGACCAGCCGCTGCGTGTGATCCGCGCGGACGGCCCGGAAGAGGTGCCCGCTGCACTGGCCGCGCTGGATGCGGCGCGCGATGCCGGGCATTGGCTGGCGGGTTATGCCTCTTATGAGCTGGGCTATGCGCTGGAGCCGAAACTGGCCGGGCGGATGCCCGCGGGGCGGCGGCTGCCGCTGATCTGCTTTGGGGTTTATGCGGAACCGTCCCAGTTTGCCACTGAGGGCGGTGCCCGGCCGCGGGCGGAAGCGATAGCGCCCGCCCAGGGGGGCGGACGGGCGCTGCCCGGCGTTCCGCCGGGCGATGCAGGATTAGAAAGCATCACACCCCGATGGACCTATGACCGCTACGCCGAGGCTTTCTCCGAGGTGAACCGCAACATCGGCAGGGGTGATATCTATCAGGCCAACCTGACCTTCCCGATTGATGCCGTGGCCTATGGCACCACTGAGGAGCTCTATGCCGCCTTGCAGGCCCGGCAGGCTGTGGGCTACGGCGCGCTGGTCCAGCAGGACGGCCTGCCGGACCTGCTGTCGCGCTCGCCGGAGCTGTTCTTCCGCACCGGTGCGGATGGCGTCATTGAGACCCGCCCGATGAAGGGCACCCAGCCGCGCAGCGACGATCCGGTGGAGGATGCGCGGCGCCGCGACTTCCTGCGCCAGGATGAGAAGAACCGCGCCGAGAACCTGATGATCGTCGATCTGCTGCGCAACGACATCAGCCGGGTGGCGCAAACCGGCTCGGTGCATGTGCCGGAGCTGTTTGCGGTGGAAAGCTATGCCACCGTGCATCAGATGGTGTCGCTGGTGCGGGCGAAGCTGCGGCCCGATGCGGGGCTGGCGGATATTTTCACCGCGCTGTTCCCCTGCGGCTCCATCACCGGCGCACCCAAGATCCGGTCGATGGAGATCCTGGCGGAGCTGGAACCTTGGGCGCGCGACATCTACTGCGGCACCATCGGCTGGGCGGCGCCGGACGGATCGTCGGAGTTCAACGTGGCCATCCGCACGCTGATGCTGGACAAGGGCCGCGCGACGCTCAACGTGGGCGGCGGCGTGGTCTGGGACAGCACCGCGGAATCGGAATATGAGGAAGCGCTATGGAAAGCCCGGTTCGCCCGCGTGACGCCCTCCAGAACGATCCCGCTTTCCGCCTGATCGAAACGCTGGGCTGGCACCCGGGCGAGGGGTTCCGGCATCTGCCGCTGCATCTGGCCCGGATGGAGCGCAGCGCTTCGGCGTTTGGGATTCCCTTCGATCCAGAGCAGGCGCGGGTAGTGCTGGCGGAAGCCGCAGGCGATGCGCCGTTGCGCTGCCGCTTGACCTTGGATGCGGATGGCCGGCTGGCGCTGACCACGGCGCCGCTGGGCCGCACGCCTGCCGAATGGCGGCTGGGCATCGCGGATACCCGGCTGGAGGCCGGGGACCTCTGGCTGCAGCACAAGACCACCCGCCGCGCGCTATACGACGAGGCGCGGGCAAACCTGCCTGACGGGGTGGAGGAGCTGCTGTTCCTGAACGAGCGTGAGGAGTTGTGCGAGGGCACGATCACCAATCTCTTTGTCACCTGCGCGGACGGGCAGGTAGTGACGCCGCCGCTGAGCTGCGGACTGCTGCCAGGCATCCTGCGGCAGGTGATGCTGGAAAGCGGCCAGTGCGTGGAAGCTGTGCTTAGCCTCGACGACCTGCAGAACGCGCAAGCCCTCCACATGGGCAATTCCCTGCGCGGGCTGATCCCGGCCCGGCTGGTGTAGCGGCGAAACGCCCCCGGCGCCCCGCGGCTGGGGGGGCGCCGGGCCCAACGCTTGCCGCCGGGCCGCGCAGCGGCGGGGCGGGCAAGGGGCGGGAGCCTTGACGCCGTCAGCAGGCGGAACCGGCAAAAACCGGGCCGCTGCCGGGGCGGAAATGGCCCTGTTTGCTTGACAACTGAGCCGCAAACTTGTGTACCACCCCGGACGAATTCCGCGCCGTTTCCGTGCGCATCTCCCGAACGACGGCCCGCCCGGGCACAAGACCGGTATAACGAAAGGTCAACCGATGCACGCTTACCGCAGCCATACCTGCGCCGAACTGAACAAATCCAACGTGGGTGAAACCGTCCGCCTGTCGGGCTGGGTCCACCGCGTCCGCGACCACGGCGGCCTGCTGTTCATCGACCTGCGCGACCATTACGGCATGACCCAGGTCATGGCCGACCCGGACAGCCCGGTGTTTGCCGAAATCGAGAAGGTCCGCAGCGAATGGTGCATCCGCATCGACGGCGAGGTGAAGGCGCGCGACGAGAGCCTGGTGAACCCCAAGATCCCGACTGGCGAGATCGAGGTCTTCATCCGCGACCTGGAGGTGCTGGGCAAATCCGAGGAACTGCCGCTGATGGTGTTCGGCGACCAGGAATACCCGGAGGAAACCCGCCTGCGCTACCGCTATCTGGACCTGCGCCGCGAGAAGATGCAAAAGAACATGCTGCTGCGCTCCAACATGGTGGCCTCGATCCGCCGCCGCATGTGGGACATCGGCTTCAACGAATACCAGACCCCGATCATCACCGCGTCCTCGCCCGAAGGCGCGCGTGACTTCCTGGTGCCGTCGCGCCTGCACCCGGGCAAGTTCTATGCGCTGCCGCAGGCGCCGCAGCAGTTCAAGCAGCTGATGATGGTGTCGGGCTTTGATAAGTATTTCCAGATCGCGCCCTGCTTCCGCGACGAGGACCCGCGCGCCGACCGCTCGCCCACCGACTTCTACCAGCTCGACATGGAGATGTCCTTTGTCACCCAGCAGGACGTGTTCGACACCATCGAGCCGGTGATGAAAGGCGTATTCGAGGAGTTCGGCGGCGGCCGCAAGGTGGACCAGACCTGGCCGCAGATCTCCTATAAGGACGCGGCGCTGTGGTATGGCACCGACAAGCCGGACCTGCGCAACCCGATCAAGATGCAGGTGGTCTCCGACCACTTCCGCGGCTCGGGCTTTGCGATCTTCGCCAAGCTGCTGGAGCAGGAAGGCACCGAAATCCGCGCCATCCCGGCGCCCACCGGCGGCTCCCGCAAGTTCTGCGACCGGATGAACGCATTCGCCCAGAAAGAGGGCCTGCCGGGCATGGGCTACATCTTCTGGCGCGAGGGCGCGGACGGCATGGAAGCCGCGGGCCCGCTGGCCAAGAACATCGGCCCCGAGCGCACCGAGGCGATCCGCCAGCAGCTGGAACTGGGCGTGGGCGATGCCGCCTTCTTCCTCGGCGGCAAGCCCAAGACATTCCAGACCGTGGCGGGCAAGGCGCGCAACGTGATCGGCGAGGAGCTGGGGCTGACCGAGCAGGACCGCTTTGCCTTTGCCTGGATCGTGGATTTCCCGATCTACCAGGAGGACGAGGAGAGCGGAAAGCTGGACTTCGACCACAACCCGTTCTCTATGCCGAAGGGCGGGATGGAAGCGCTGGAAGGCGATCCGCTGGCTGTGACCGGCTATCAGTACGACCTGGCCTGCAACGGCTATGAGCTGGTCTCCGGCGCGATCCGGAACCACAAGCCGGAGATCATGTTCAAGGCCTTTGAAATCGCCGGTTACGGCGAGGAAGAAGTGCGCAAGCGCTTTGGCGGCATGGTCAACGCCTTCCAGTACGGCGCCCCGCCGCACGGCGGCTGCGCGGCCGGTATCGACCGCATGGTGATGCTGCTGGCCGACGAGGCCAACATCCGCGAAGTCATCATGTTCCCGATGAACCAGCGCGCCGAAGACCTGATGATGGCTGCGCCGTCTGAGCCGATGGCCGAACAGCTGATGGAACTGGGCCTGCGCGTGATCCCGCAGGATCAGTAAACCGTTCACAAGCTTTGATGGAGGCCCGGGTATTCGCCCGGGCCTTTTCTTTTGCCGCCGTGCTGGTGCAGAGTTTCCCGGGAAATCCGGCGTGCGCGATGCGCGGGGAATCGCTCTGCCGGAATTCCGCCGGGCAGGCGACGGAAACCGCGATGAACCGCGTATCACCTGAAAATCACCTGTGGGGCAGGGCGGCAATGCTCTAACCTGCGGGCAGGGCGGCTGTGCAGGGCCGGCAGTGCAGGGAGAGAGCAGGGCGATGCAATTTGACGGAGACTTGGCCGAGATCCGCTTTGGCGCCGGGCTGTCGCCGGCGGTTGCGCCTCCGGCATCGGCGGATGAGATGCTCAGCCGTCTGCGGGGCCCTGACGAAATGGCGCAGCGGTTTCCGGTCACCCCTTTGGAAGACGCGGTCTCGGGCGCTGCGACGTACCGGCGGCTGCGGCGGAAGCGCAAGCGGCAAGACGGCAAGCCCGGCTATGAGGCCGCGGACAAGGCGTTCAAGGACTTCCGCCGGTTGCAGAACCACACCCGTTTCGGATGGCACGGCCAGCGGCTGCTGCGCCATGTCCATACCCGCGACGGGTTCCGCGAACGGCTGGTGCTGTTCTGGGCGGACCATTTCACCGCGCAAGGGAAATCGGGAGCGACCCGGGTGCTGGCCGCGCCCTATGCCGAGAGCGTGATCCGGCCGCATCTCAGCGGCCGTTTCGAGGATTTGCTGATCGCTGCTGCCACCAGCCCGCTGATGCTGATGTACCTGGACCAGAACCGCTCTGTCGGGCCGGGCAGCCGCGCCGCCGCGCGGCGCAAGCGGCTGAGCGGGCTGAATGAAAACCTGGCCCGGGAGGTGCTGGAACTGCATACGCTGGGGGTGGACGGGCCCTACAGCCAGACCGATGTGCGCCAGCTTGCGGAACTGTTCACCGGTCTGACCGTGTCCAAGGAAGCCCAGTTTGTCTTTCACCCAGGGATGGCGGAGCCGGGGGCGGAAACCGTGCTGGGGAACACCTATGGCGGCGGCAAGCCGCAGCTGGAGCAGGTGCTGAGCGCGCTGCGCGATCTGGCCCGCCATCCCGTCACCGCGCAGCATATCGCCCGCAAGCTGGCTGTGCATTTCGTCTCCGACACGCCGGATCCGGCGCTGGTGTCCCATGTGGCAGCGCGGTTTCAGGGCAGCGGCGGCGACCTCATGCAGGTCTATGCGGCGCTGCTGGAGCATCCGGCCGCCTGGGAGCCGCAGCTGCGCAACGTGAAGCCGCCGTTTGATTATGTGGCATCGGCCTGCCGGGCGCTGGCGGTGCCTGAAGCGCGGATTGCGGGATTCAGGCCGGGACAGGTGAACCGTTTGCTGCTGGCGCCGCTGACGCCGATGGGACAGCGCTGGGAGTTTTCCGGCGGGCCGGACGGCTGGCCGGAAGAAGACGCCACGTGGGTGACGCCGCAGGCTCTGGCCGCCCGTCTGCGCTGGGCGATGGCGGCCCCGCGGCGGCTTGCGCAGCCGCTGCCCGATCCGCGCGGCTTTGCCTCTGCGGCGCTGGGCGGCTTTGCCAATGAGCGGGTGATGTTTGCCGCCCGTGCCGCCGAAACCGAAGCCGAGGCGGTCGGGCTCATCCTGGCCTCTCCCGCCTTTCAGCGCCGCTAGCAGGAGGCCATCCGATGCAGCTGACCCGCCGATCTCTCCTGACCCGCTCCGCCCTGCTGGGCTGTTCGCTGGCGGCCAGCCCGCTGGTCACGCCAGTCAGTTTTGCGGCCGCCCCCTGGGACACGCGGCTTGTGGTGATTATCCTGCGCGGCGGCATGGACGCGCTGGATGTGGTGCAGCCCTATGGCGACCCGGATTTTGCCGGGCTGCGGCAGACCTTGTCGGGCGGGCCCGCCGCCGGGGCTGCCGATCTTGACGGCTTTTACGCCCTGCACCCGGCGCTGGCGCCGCTGCTGCCGCTGTGGCGCAAGGGCGAGCTTGGGTTCGTGCACGCGGTCTCCACACCCTATCGCGACCGGCGCAGCCACTTCGACGGGCAGGACCTGCTGGAGGCGGGCACCGCCGGGCTGGGCGAGGCGCGGGACGGCTGGCTGAACCGGCTGCTGCAGCAGACGCCGGGGACGGATGCGCGCACCGCCTTTGCCATCGGCCAGGAGCGGATGCTGCTGCTGGAGGGTGCTGCGCCGGTGTCGCAATGGGCGCCCGGGGCCGGGCTGGCGATGAGCCCGCAGGCGGAGCGGCTGGCGGCGCTTTTGATGGAGGACGACCCGCTGTTCCACGCGGCGCTGAACGAGGCGCTGGAGCTGACCCGTCAGGACATGTCCCTGGGTCTTGAAGATGGCGGCGGCGGCAGCGCGGACAGCGGCATGATGGAGATGATGAAGACGCCGAAGGGCAAGGCGCATACCGCCATTGCCGCCTATGCCGCCGAACAGCTGCGGGGCGACAGCCGGATTGCGGCGTTCTCGATCAACGGCTGGGACACGCATTACCGCCAGGCGGGCGGTCTGAAGGCAGCGCTGGGGCGGCTGGCCGATACGGTTCTGGAGCTGCGCCGCGGCGTAGGGCCGGAGATATGGGGCAAGACCGCTGTTGCGGCGGTGACAGAATTCGGGCGCACCGTGCGGGAGAACGGCACCGGCGGCACCGACCACGGCACTGGCGGCGCGATGCTGCTGGCGGGCGGCGCTGTCCGCGGCGGCCGGGTGCTGGGGCGCTGGCCGGGGCTGGCGGAGGCCGACCTTTATGACCGGCGCGACCTGATGCCGACCGCGGATGTGCGCCGCTACCTCGCCTGGCTGCTGCACGGGCTTGCAGGCGCGCAGAGAAGCGGGCTTGAAGCGGCAGTGTTCCCGGGGCTTGCGATGGAGGACGATCCGGGACTGCTGCTGTAGCGGCCGGTTGCCGGGTCTTCCCGCGCCGCTGACAAAGGTGACCCGCTCCGGCTGCGGGCGTGTACTCCGCTGCCCGGTGCGTCCGGCATAGCAGCCGGCTGCTCCCGCCCGCTCAGATCATTCGCGGAATGACCTGAGCCGTTGGGCCCGGCCCCGCCGGCGGGGGGGCCGGGCCCCAGCCCGCCAAGCGGTGCGGCCTTGGCCGCGCTGCCGCGGGCGCGGGAGAGGACCGGAAAGGGCTGGCTGAAAGATCGCTCAGACGGCGCGTGATCTGCTGGCAGAGATGGGCAGCGGACGCGGGGCCGCAACCACCTGCGCGCAATCCAATCGGAGGAAGCGGCGACGTAGCGGGCGTTTGGCTGGACTTAGGGTCTCAGGACGTCACCATGCTGCCGGAGAATCGAACTGCCGGTTCGCCTGCGTTGCTGCAGGGGCGGGGCATGGAACGGGACGTCTGGGCTGACGATCCGGGGTTTGCTGGGGACCAAGGCGGCGCAGGGGGAAAACCGGGACGCCAGCGCCAGGGGCGCTTTGTTGCATCGGCAACTGCGTGGCAATTTGAACCGCAGCCGGCAGAGCCAGCGAAAGCCCGGCGGGCGGATCCCGGTCAGCGGTTTGGCTGACTGATAATCAGCGGGCGGTTGTCCGTCTGACCGCGGTTGCGGCGGATTGCCCGCGCGTCGAGCCGGGTCTGCCCGTACAGCACGATGACCAGCGTGGCGAGCGTGATCAGGAAAACCTCTGCCATGTCAGATCGCCGCGCGGCGGTCGAGCCGTTCCTGAACCAGGCCGGCCAGTGCGGCGGTATCCTGCGAAAGCGGCTTGCCTTTTTGCCGGGCGCTGTCCAGCCGGTCCGCCGCATCCGCAAGCGGCCGGTCGCCGGCGCTGCGGGCGACGCCGCCCAGGAATTGCGCCAGATAGGCCAGGGTTTTTTCTTCCTGCGACATGCTGAGCACGTCCGCGGCGTGCGCCATGTCGTCCCGGTAAGCTAGCAAATCCGGCTCTACCGTCTCGTCATCCAGGGCGCGCGGGCCGGCCAGCTGGCGGTCGGCGGGAAGGTTCGACAGAATCGCCTGCTGGAAGGCGGCCAGCGATGTGATCGGCTTTTCCAGGAAGCCGGCAGCGCCGGCCTCAATCGCAGCGGCTTCCAGCGTGGGGTCGCCGGAGGTGGCCAGGATCACGCTGGGGCGCGGGCTGGCCCCCGCCAGTTCGCGGATGAGATCGAGACCGGAGCCATCCGGCAGCCCGACATCGGCAATCAGCACGGAGGGGCGGTAGACCTGCAGGTGGCGGCGGGCGGATTTCAGGCAATCGGCCCGGCGGATGCGGGCACCGCTGCGCAGGCAGAGGAGCCGCAGCGCCTCGCAGGCAAAGCGGCTGTCCTCGACAACCAGAATGGTCAGCCCCAGCAGCGGGCGCCGGGTGGTGGGCAGGCGTTGAGCGGCAGCAAACAGTTCCGAATCGTCCATAACGTATCCTCCTTGCGGGATATGGACCGACGCTAGGAACTCTAGGCTAACACCCGGTTAACAGCGCGTGCGCTGCCGCGTCCGGAGGCCCCCGTGCGCAATGGCGCACTTGCCGCGGCGCAGCATCCGCCGCATAACCGGATGCGAGGAAAGATTGTGAGAGGAGCACACCAAATATGATTGGCCGTCTGAACCATGTTGCCATTGCTGTCCCGGACCTGGAGGCAGCCTCGGCCCAGTACCGCAACGCGCTGGGCGCCAAGGTAGGGGAGCCGCAGGATGAGCCGGATCACGGGGTGACCGTGGTGTTCATCGAACTGCCCAACACCAAGATCGAGCTGCTGTATCCCCTGGGGGAGAACTCGCCGATCAACGGCTTCCTTGAGAAGAACCCGGCAGGCGGCATCCACCATGTCTGTTATGAGGTGGAGGACATCCTGGCGGCGCGTGACCATCTGAAGGCGCAAGGCGCGCGGGTGCTGGGCACGGGCGAGCCGAAGATCGGCGCGCATGGCAAGCCGGTGCTGTTCCTGCATCCCAAGGATTTCAACGGCTGCCTAGTGGAACTCGAGGAAGTTTGACGCTATGAGCGTCCTGCCCCGGCTGCGGGGCAGGGCAAAGCAGAGGAGCCGGAGCCATGGGCATTACATCAGCGATCGTATTGTATGCGGTGATCTGGTTCATGACCTTTCTGGTGGTTATTCCGATCCGGCTGGAAACCCAGGGCGACAAGGGCGACGTGGTGCCGGGCACCCATGCGGGCGCGCCCGAGAACCATTACCTGAAGCAGAAAGCCTGGATCACCACCGGGGTGGCTGCGGTGATCTGGGCGATTGTTGCCGGCATCATCTTTTCCGGCGTGATCTCGGTGCGGGACTTCGACTGGATGGGGATGCTGCCCGAGCGGGAGTGAGGCCGCCGGTCTCTTTTTCTAAAATGGAAGAAGTTCTCCCGCCCGGCCGGGAGGCATTGGCATGCCTGCGTGCCGGTTGGGCGTGGCGCCGCGCTGGGGCGCGGCGCGGTTGCGGCCAGCCCAGGCGGGCTGGGGCGGGGCAGGGTTCCGGTTTTGATGTTGGAAAGCTTGCTGAGAAGCGCTTGAGGGGCAGGTCTGCCCCTCAAGGCGCCTATTCCAGTGTATTCCGTCCTCCGCCGCGTCAAGGCTGAACCGCGCGTGCCGCGCGGCGGCTCAAGCCGGCCTTGACCCGGCTGCGGCCGGGGCGCGCGGCCCGTCTTATCTGCGGGCCAGCGCGTGGTAGAGGTGGGTGAAGGTTGCGGCCCCCAGGATCGGGACCACCAGGTTCACCAGCGGCACCGACAGCGGCATCGCCATCAGCGTGCCGGCCGCCCAGATCGTGGTGGCATGGCGGCGGCGCAGCTTCTTTGCCTCTGCCGTGCCCACCCGGCGGGCGGCGGCGAGGGTGAAATATTCACGCCCCAGCAAAAAGCCGTTCAGCCCCCAGAAGATGAACACCGCCGCAGGCGGAAACAGCACATAGAGGAACAGCGCCAGGATATTGGCCCCGATCAGCAGGCCGAGGAAATTCACCGTGTCCTTGACCGCATCCCAGAACGGCACCTTGGCCGCGGGCGGCAGGGCGGGGTAGTGCTTGTCCTCCACCGCCTGCGCCACCTCGTCCAGGAACATCGAGGTGATCGCCGAGGCTACCGGCACCATCAGGAAGACGGACAGCAGCAGCATGAGGAGCAGCGAGCCGATGGACAGAAGATCATCGAGCCAGGTGATCTCGCCCAGCACCGGCACCGTCGCTTCGGGGCCGACCAGCCATTGGATCAGCACCAGAAAGCCCGCGTAGGCGGCGATCAGCAGGGCGACGGTCAGGCCCAGGCCCAGAAACAGCACCTTGCGGAAGCGCGGATCGCCGGTCTGGCCAAGGGTCTTGAAAAAGGCGGTAAAGATCATGCGCTCATCCAGGTGGTGATTGCGTCAAGGTCCGGGCGCGGGCGCTCGGGCGGGGCGGTGCTTTCGGTGGCGATGTGGATGAGGCCGGCAATGCGCTCATTCTCTGCCAGGCCAAAGGCGGCCTCGCAGAAGCCGCGGTCATGGCTGGCCCAGCCGCTGAGCCAGTTGGCGCCCCAGCCGGCCGCCAGCGCCGCGTTGAGCAGCGACAGGCACACCGCGCCGGCGGAGTAGCTTTGCTCGATGGCGGGCACCTTGGGGCTGTCGGTCTGCACCTCGACCACCGCAACGGCAAGCTGGCCCAGGTCGAACTGGCTGCGGCCCTTGGCGATGTCCTCGGGGCTTTTGCCCAGCCGGGTGCCGGTGTCCTCGCACAGGGCGGCCAGCCGTGCCATGGCGGGCTTTTCCACCACGATAAAGCGCCAGGGCTCCAGCTTGCCGTGATCCGGCGTGCGGGCGGCGGCGGTCAGGATCGGCCGCAGCTCCTCGCGCGTGGGGGCCGGGGCCACCAGCGTTTTGGCCGGGCGCGAGCGGCGCGACAGCAGGAATTCAAGGGCAGCGTCATTGCGTGCGGGCATATGTGAAACCTTTTTACATCTGTTGCTGCCTATCTCGGCAGGCATGGGCGTTTTTTCAAGAGCCAACGGGCCTTGCGCGCTGCATCTGTGCTGCAGAGGCAGCAGGGCTGGGTTTCGCTGCTGGGGTGATAGCTGCGCCGGGCGGCCAAAGTCTATGGCTTTTGCCGCCTGCACAGGGCATGTGTGGCCATATGGGAAAGCCAAAGAAGAAAGACCTGCCGGATCTGAGCCATCTGCGCATGCCGGGAACGGAAATTCCGGTGCGGGCCGCGCCGAAGGCGGCGCGCAATTCAATCGTGCAGGCTGAGGGTGTGCTGAAAATCTCCGTCACCGCAGCCCCGGAGAACGGCAAGGCGAATGAGGCGATCCGCCAGCTGCTGGCAACGGCCATGGGAACGGCCCCCTCGGGCCTGGAGCTGCGCCGCGGCGCAGCCTCGCGCGACAAGGTCTTTGTCTATCAGGGAGCGGGCTGACGCCTAGTCTTCCCCGTCTTCGCCGCCCACCAGGCGGTAGACCCCTTCGGGCAGGTCCAGCGCCGCCGCCAGGTCGCGCACCTGAAGATGCGACAGGGTGATTTTCTGCACGCTGTCGGTGCGCGGGTCGTATTGTTCGACCGTGACGCATTCTGCAAAGGAATTTATGGTCACATCCTCGGCAAGGGGGGCGCCGCCCTCATCCACCAGGGTGATAACCGTCGAGTCGAATTCATGTTCGATTGTAAACATGGAACCAGCCTGCCACTGCGGCCTGCCTGCTGGCAAGACCTTGCAAACATTCGCTATCGTACCAATGTAACGGCAATCTTCCGCCGCCGCCGCAATTGCTATCCCCCGGGCTTGCGCGGTATGTTGGCGGCGAATTGCAAAAGGATCTGCCATGCGCCGTTTTCTGTGTCTGTTTGCCCTTGCTGTCAGCGCCTGTAATGTGGCGATTGAGCCCGCCTCGCAGTCCGCGCCGGTCGTTCAGGCGCCGCGGGTGCAGGGGATGGCCCCCGGCGAGGCGCGCAACGCATTTGCCTCCGTGTCGCGGCGGGTGGAGCCGGTGGCTGAGCGCGAGTGCCGCAGCCGCACCCAGGGGCTGAACTGCGATTTCCTGATCCGCATTGACCCCAACCCGAACGCAGCACCCAACGCCTACCAGAGCCTCGACCGCAATGGCCGCCCGGTGATCACCTTCACCCAGCGGATGCTGGGGCAGATCGCCAACCATGACGAGCTTGCCTTTGTCATGTCGCATGAGGCCGCCCACCACATCCGCGGCCACCTGGCACGTCAGGCGCAGAACTCTGCACTGGTGAGCGCCGGCGCCGGCCTGATCACCGCACTGGCGGGTGGCGGATCGTCCAGCGTTTCGACAGCGCAGGACCTTGGCGGCTTTGTCGGCGCGCGCACCTATTCCAAGGATTTTGAGCTGGAGGCGGATGAACTGGGCACCATCATTACCCATAAATCCGGTTACCGCCCCAGCATCGGCGTGCGCTTCTTCAACCGGCTGCCGGATCCCGGCGACCGTTTCCTGGGCACGCACCCCGCCAACCCCGACCGGGTGCGGGTGGTGCAGGCAACCATCGACCGCTATGGGCTGAACTGAGCATGGCCTCTAGGGGACAGGCCGCGCCTGAGCTGACGATGCTGGGCGTGGTCCTGACCGACCGCGGCTCGCGCTATGCGGTGACTGGCGCGCCGGCCGCCTCGCGCGAGGAGGTGGATGCTGTTCTGGCAGAGCTGAAATCCGACCGGTCCTATGCCAAGGCAACCCATAACACCTGGGCGGCGATGCTGCCCGCGGGCGGGCTCAAGGCCGATGACGGCGAGTCCGGGGCGGGGATGGTGATCCTGCGGATGATGGAGCGCGAGGGCCTCAAGGATCACGTTATCATCGTAACGCGCTGGTACGGCGGCAAGAAGCTGGGCGGCGACCGCTTCCGCCGGGTGCAGGATGCGGTGCGAGCCTATCTCGACCACCTTGGCGCGAAAACGTTATAATTTCTATCCCGTTTGACCTGAGTCAAATTCTCCCTCCGCGCCCGCGGCTAAGCTGCACCCGGAATAAATGATTCCGGGAGAGCGCGATGACCACCCATGCTGACCTGAAGAAGCACGCCGAGCTGTTTGACCGGATGGCCGAAACCGTCGGCCTGGATCTGGAAGAAGAGGCGGTGGCGGGCACCCTGCGGTTCGACGAGATCGCCGAGGCGGTGCTGCGCTGCACGCGTTGCGGCGGCGTCGGCGCCTGCCGCAAATGGCTGGCCGAGGGCCTGCGCCCCGGGGCAGACGCCCCGGATTTCTGCCGCAACCGCGACCTGCTCGGCTACCTGAACGAGCAGCAGGCCTGATACGCCCCGGCGCTTGGCCCGGAATTCAATAGGAGTTCAAGAGATGCAGCCATTGGGGGATCCCCTTTACCATCTGCGGCTGATGACCCGGATGGGCGACACCGCAGGTGCCGATCTGACCGGCGCCTTCGCAGCAGGCAAGATCAGCCACGAGGACTGGGCCGCCATGATCACCCGCTGCCGCGGCTGCGCGGTGCCGGATCAATGCGAGGCCTTCCTGGCCGCCCATGAGCGCGCGGACGCGCCGATGCCAGGCTGCCGCAATGCGGACGCGCTGATGCAGCTGAAGGACCTCGCCTGATGAAGGACATGACAGCGGAGGCCGAGGGTCTGGGCAATATCTTCCGCCACATGTGGCTGCTGCGCGCGGTGGCAGAGGCGGCGGGCATCGACCTGGACCGCGAAATGAAGGCCGGACGGCTGAACGGGCTGGACTACGCCCGGATGGTGACCTCCTGCCGCGGCGCGGGCTGCAGCAAGTCCTGCGCCCTGTGGATCTCGTCGCGCCGCGATGACACGCCCGCGGTGCCGGACTTCTGCCCCAGCGCAGACCTGTTCAAGCGGCTGATGCCCTGACCCCGTAACAGACCCGCCCCGCAAGCCCGGCTTGCGTGGCGGTCTGCTGCTGTTCGGGCGCTCAGGCCTGATCCCCTACAGTTTTGAATGCGTGCCGTCGCACAGCGGCTTCTTCCCCGAATGCTTGCAGCCGCAGAAGAACACCTTGCCGTCTTTCTCTGCCTTGTATTTCACCGGCTCGAACTCCGTGTCCTTGTGCGAGCCATCGCAGAACGGCTGCCGCGAGGACTTGCCGCAGGCGCACCAGAAGTAAGTCTTTCCCTCCGTCACCTCGACGGGGAAGGGGGCTTTCTGGGCGATGTCCGGTGTCTCTGTCATGGCTGGGGGCTCTCCCTGGCTTGTTGCGGTTGGGGAAGAGCGTAGCAGGGATTTGCCGCGAGGGGAGGAGTAAACCCAAAGCCCGCGCAAAGCGCGGGCAGTGCCCGACCCTCACGTCAAGCCGTAGGTTTGCCTACGGCAAAACGGAGAGGGCGCTTCGCACCCGCGCAGGGTCAGGCGCTAGGAAGGCGTGCGGCTTCCTCGGTCTCGTTTTCTACGGGGCGAGCCGAAAATAAGCACAACTCCAGAAACCGCAGATTGCTGTACTTTGTCGGGTTCTTGCGCGACTGGGCCTCAACACGCATGAACTCCGAATAATCCTGATACACATCGCGTCGATTATGCTGGTCACTGCGTGGCAAACCAAAATGCAACGCGACACGGCTGTCCCAAATTGGCCAGACATCGGGAGCGAGAAAGTGGAACATTTTGGACGTTCCAACCCAAGAATTATTTAGCGTTGGCTTTTCTGGGAGGAAACCGCCGCGGATGTCCTCAACACAAAGGCCGTCCAAATTGTATGACTTCAGGATTGTCGGCATCCAGCCATAAACGGCGTGTGCCAAGACGAGCATGCCTGCCTTGTCATGAACTTCCGAACCGAAAGCCAGCAATGCATCGTACCCAACGCTATAGCTCTCAGAGTTTCCTTTGTTGGTGTCCCAATCAGAGATAAAAGGCTGGAGTTCGATCGGCTGAAACATGACTGAATTCGAACTTTCACCTAGTAGGATCTAACGCCCCACAGGTCATATTCCCCGGCCTCGTCGACCTCGACCGTCACCAGATCACCGGCCTGCAGGCCCTCTGTCCCCTCATCAATGAACAGGTTGCCGTCGATCTCGGGCGCGTCGGCCTTGGTGCGGCAGGTGGCGATGCCGTCTTCGTCGATGTCATCGACTATCACCTGCATAGTCTGGCCGACCTTGGCCGCCAGCTTGGCCTCGGAAATCGCCTGCGCCTTCTCCATGAACCGCTCCCAGCGCTCCTGCTTCACCTCTTCCGGAACGTGGTCCGGCAGGTCGTTGGACCGCGCGCCGTCGACGTTTTCGTATTTAAAACAACCCACCCGGTCCAGCTGCGCCTCGTCCATCCAGTCGAGCAGGTGCTGGAATTCGGCCTCGGTCTCGCCGGGGAAGCCGACGATGAAGGTGGAGCGCAGGGTGATGTCCGGGCAGGTCGCGCGCCAGGCGCGGATCTCGTCCAGCGTTTTGGCCGCCGCCGCGGGCCGCGCCATGCGGCGCAGCACATCCGGGTGGGCGTGCTGGAAGGGGATGTCCAGGTAGGGCAGCAGCGCGTTCTCGGGGTCCGCCATCAGCGGGATCAGCTCGCGCACATGCGGGTAGGGGTAGACATAGTGCAGCCGCACCCACAGCTCATCCGCCGGGGCCAGCCTGCCCAGCTCGCGGGAGAGGTCCTGGATATGGCTGCGCACGTCGGCGCCTTTCCAGGGATGCGCGGAGTATTTTCGGTCCAGCCCATAGGCAGAGGTGTCCTGCGAAATCACCAGCAGTTCGCGCACCCCGGCCTCGACCAATTTCTCCGCCTCGCGCAGCACCGCGTGGACCGGGCGCGACGCCAGCTTGCCGCGCATGTCCGGGATGATGCAGAACTTGCACTTGTGGTTGCAGCCCTCTGAAATCTTGAGATAGCTGAAGTGCCGCGGGGTGAGTTTCACACCGGCCGCGGGCAGCAGGTCCACGTAGGGGTTCGGAGAGGGCGGCACCGCGGAATGCACCGCGTCCAGCACCTGCTCATACTGGTGCGGGCCAGTGACCGCGTGGATGCGCGGGTGATGCTCGCGGATGTAGTCCGGCTCGGCGCCCAGGCAGCCGGTCACAATTACCTTGCCGTTTTCCTTCAGCGCCTCGCCGATGGCCTCCAGGCTCTCCGCCTTGGCGCTGTCGAGGAAGCCGCAGGTGTTGACGATCACCGCATCGGCGCCCGCGTAATCGGGCGAGATCCCATAGCCCTCCGCGCGCAGCCGGGTCAGGATGCGCTCGCTGTCCACCAGCGCCTTGGGGCAGCCGAGCGAGACCATGCCGAGGGTCGGCTGGCCGTCACGGGGCATCTCGCGGAACTGCGGTTCCGGAGCTAGGTCAGGGCGGAGGCTGGGCGGGTTGCTGGGCGGGGTACTGGTCATGCGCGCGCATATATCAGGAATGCGGCAGGAGGCAAGGAAAACGGGGTGCCAGGCGTGCACCCCCTGTACACCGCCTGTGCACCCCCCTGTGCACCAGGGGCTGCATTTTCCCCTTGCCCGGACGATAGGCCGGGCAGCGCCTGACCTTCCCCCTGGGAAGGCGCTTTGCACCTCCCCAAGGTCAGGCGCTGCCCTCCGTCAGGTGTGGAAGCCAGTGCGCCAAAGCCCTTAGCCTGCGGCAAAAGCGATTTGCATGACGAGAGCGATTGATGCGTGCGAGGTTGAAGCGCTGGCCCTTGTCATCCCGAAGCCTGGCTGAAGCCTGTCCTCGCGGCCCCTGCTGCATTGTGATGACGCTTTATGTTGGCAGGGGGCTTCCTGCATTGCGCACCTCTCCGCAAAAGGTAAGCTGGGGAAAAGACCCTCGGGGAACAGGGGGACAAGGCATGAGGAGTGGGCCGATGAAGCTGATAATCCGGGTCGTGATGGCGCTGGTTCTGACGGTGGTGCTGCTGGCGGGGCTGGTCTTGCTGCTGCCGGGCGAGAAGGTCGCGCGGCTGGCCGCCGATCAGCTGGAGGCGCAGACCGGGCGGCAGCTGGGGCTTGGCGGCAAGGTGAGCTTTACCTTCTGGCCGACGCTGGGGGTCAAGGCGGATGCGGTGACGCTGTCCAATGCGGACTGGGCCGGGCCGGAGCCGATGCTGCGGGCAGAGCGGGTGACCATCGGCGTTGCGGCGGCGGATCTGCTGCAGGGCAATGTGCGGGTCACCGAGGTCTCTGCCATCCTGCCGCATCTGAACCTGGCCACCAACGCGGAAGGTGTTGGCAACTGGGTCTTTGGCAGCGGCGGGGCGGCAGCGGCCGGCACCGGGTCCGCGGGCAGCGCCGGGCAGTCCTTGCGGATCGAGGCGGTGGAGCTGACGGGGGCCTCCGTGCGCTACACGGCGCATGGGGAAGAGCCGGTGGAGATGAAGAACGCCGACCTCAGCCTGATGTGGCCGGAGCTTGACGGCACGGTGAACGCCAAGTTCACGCTGCGCCCGGCGGGCGAGCCGGTGGAGATCGACGCGGAGATCGGCACCTTTGCGGCGTTTCTGGCGGGCGAGGTGTCCTCGGTCGGCGCGACGGTGACGGCGCCCGGCGGCAAGGGGCGGTTTGATGGCCACGCGGGTATCAATGGCGAGGCCAGCGGGCGGCTGACTTTCGGGGCTGAGGATGCCTTGCAAACAGGGCTGGCGCTGGGGGTGTTCCTGCCCGACGCGCTGGCGCAGAAGGCGGTGCTTGGCGCCGATGTGACCTATACCGCCGACGGGCGCCTCTCGATGCGCGATCTGGCGGTGGAGCTGGGCAAGAACAAACTGACGGGTGCGGCGGATGTGGAGTTTGCCGGGCGCCCGCAGATCACCGCCCAGTTGCAGGGCAGGGCGCTCGATTTCGCCGGCCTCGGGGGGGCTGGCGGGCCGGACAGCCGCGGCGCGGCGGCGGACGGCTGGCCGAAGCAGCGCATCGACGCCTCGGCTCTGGGGCTGGCTGATGCCGGGGTGGATCTGACCTTTGACAGCCTTGATACCGGCAGTGTCAAACTGGGGCCAAGCCAGCTGAACCTGAGCCTCGAGCGCGAGCGTGCGGTGGTGAAATTCCTGCCGGCATCAATGTTCGGCGGCCAGGTGCAGGGGCAGGTTGTGGCGAACAACCGCGACGGCCTGTCGGTGGGCGGCAACCTCACCTTCACCGGTATCCGGCTGGAGCGCGCCCTGGGCGAGACCGCGGGCTACAGCCGCCTGAACGGCGAGGCGCTGGGCGGGCTGGAGTTCCTCGGCTCCGGCAATTCGGTGGACGCGATCATGCGGTCGCTGAGCGGCAAGGGCTGGCTGGAAGCGGGCAAGGGGTTCTTTACCGGCTTTGACCTGGAACAGCTGATGCGCTCCGGCGGCAATGGCGGCAGCACCGTGTTCGACCAGCTGACCGCAAGCTACACGATCGAGGGCGGCAACCTCAGAAACCAGGACCTGCTGGTGCTGCTCAAAGGGTTCCGCGCCGATGGCAAAGGGCGGATCGGGCTGGGTGCGCGCGACATCGACTATCTGTTCACACCGCAGCTGGTGCGGGCGGGGAGCGATCAGGTGCTGACCATTCCGGTTCGGATCACCGGTCCGTGGGAAGATCCGCACATCCGCCCGGATCTGAGCCAGGCGCTGCAGACGCGGGTGGATGAGGTGGAGCAAAGCGCCAAGGACCGGGTGCGCCAGAAGATCAGCGAGGAGCTGAACCTGACCCCGGAAACCGCCCCTGAGCAGGATCTGAACGACCTGCTGAAACAGCGCATCGAGCAGGAAGCCCGCGACCAGCTGTTGAAACTGCTCGGCGGCAACTGAGCGCCCCAGCCGCAAGCCGGGTCAAGGAGGGCCGAAGGCCCCCGGGCACAGCCCGGCGTGTCCTTGACGCGGCTGCAGGCGCCTTGCACTCGAATTGGCGCATTTAAGGGCAGACCTGCGCTTAAATCGCTTCCCAGAAAAAAAGCGCCCGCCGAAGGCGGGCGCGGATCGCCTGCGAAGCAGGCGAAATCCCTCATTTGCGCCGAACTCAGATGGTCTGGTCGTAATCGCCCACCAGCGGCTCGGTGCGGATCACCGCGTCGATGTCGGCAAAGATCGCCCGCATCTCGGCTTCGCTCTCGGAGCTTTCGCAGACCACCACCAGGTTCGGGGTGTTGGACGACGCCCGCACCAGCCCCCAGGAGCCGTTGTCCAGGATCACCCGGGCGCCGTTTACGGTGACGACTTCCTTGATTGCGCGGCCTGCCAGCTGTTCGCCCGCTTCGTGCTTGGCCACCAGCTTCTGCACCAGCCGCTCCAGCACGGTGTATTTCTCGGTGTCGGCGCAATAGGGCGACATGGTCGGGGTGGACCAGGTCTTGGGCAGCGCCTTCCTGAGGTCGGACATCGACTGGTCCGGGTTGCGGTCCAGCATCTTGCAGACCTCAACCGCCACCCGCATGCCGCAGTCGTAGCCGCGGCCAACGGGCTCAGCCAGGAAGTAGTGGCCGGATTTCTCGAAACCCGCCAGGGCGCCGATTTCCTTCACCCGCCGCTTCATGTGGCTGTGGCCGGTCTTCCAGTAGTCCGCCGTCACACCGTTCTTCTGCAGTTCCGGGTCGGAGGCAAACAGGCCGGTGGATTTCACATCCGCCACAAAGGTGGAGTTCGGGTACAGTTTCGACAGGTCGCGGGCCATGATCACGCCCACCTTGTCGGCAAAGATCTCCTCGCCCTCGTCGTCGACCACGCCGCAGCGGTCGCCGTCGCCGTCAAAGCCAAGCGCCAGATCGGCGCCGGAGGCCTTCACGCTGGCAGACATGTCGTGCAGCATTTCCATGGCTTCGGGGTTCGGGTTGTAGTGCGGGAAGGTGTAGTCCAGCTCGTTGTGGCTCTCCACCACCTCGACGCCGATGCGCTTGAACAGCTCCGGCGCAAAGGCCGATGCGGTGCCGTTGCCGGTAGCGCAGACCACCTTGAGCGGGCGGGACATTTTGAAATCGCCGGCCAGATCGTCGAGATAGGCTTCCTTGACGCCCTCCACGAACTCATAAGAGCCGCCGGGCGCGGGCTGGCCTTCGCCGTTCAGAACGATATCGCGCAGCTCTGCCATCTCATCGGGGCCGTGGGTCAGCGGGCGGTCAAAGCCCATCTTGACGCCGGTCCAGCCGTTCGGGTTGTGCGAGGCGGTGACCATGGCGACCGCGGGCACATCCAGATGGAACTGGGCGAAATAGGCCATCGGCGACAGTGCCGGGCCAATGTCCTTGACCTGAATACCGGCCTGCATCAGGCCCAGGATCAGGGCGTTCTTGATCGCCAGCGAATAGTCGCGGTAGTCGTTGCCGACCGCGATCACCGGTTCGATGCCGCGCTTGCGCATCTGGGTGCCAAGGCCGAGGCCCAGGGCGGTCATGCCGGGGAGGTTGATCTCCTCCGGGTACTTCCAGCGGGCGTCATATTCGCGAAAGCCGGTGGGCTTGATCATCGCGTCACGCAGAAAGCTCCAGGTGTTCGGGGTCACCTCAGGCTGCGGTTTGGTCATGTCTGAAATCTCTTTACTGGATCAAATACGGATGGGGTCGGCCTTGGCCAGCGCATCAAAGCGCATCAGGCTTTCGATCAGCTGCGGCATCTGGTCAAGGTAAATCATGTTCGGCCCGTCAGAGGGCGCGTTGTCGGGGTCCTGGTGGGTCTCGATGAAGACGGAGGCGATGCCGAGCGAGACAGCGGCGCGCGCCATCAGCGGGGCAAATTCGCGCTGGCCGCCGGTGGAGCCGCCCTTGCCGCCGGGCTGCTGGACGGAATGGGTGGCGTCCATCACCACCGGGTAGCCGCCCTGCGCCATCTGCGGCAGCGAGCGCATGTCGGCCACAAGCGTGTTGTAGCCGAAGGAGGTGCCGCGTTCGGTCAGCAGGATGTTCTGGTTGCCGGTGCTTTCCACCTTGGCGACCACATTGGCCATGTCCCAGGGCGCCAGGAACTGGCCCTTCTTGATGTTGACCGCCTTGCCGGTGTTGCCTGCGGCCAGCAGCATGTCGGTCTGGCGGCACAGGAAGGCGGGGATCTGCAGGATGTCCACGGCCTCGGCCGCGGCCGCGCATTGCGCCTCGGTGTGCACGTCGGTCAGCACCGGCACGCCGAATTCGCTGCGGATGGTGTCCAGAACCTTCAGCCCCTCGTCGATGCCAAGCCCGCGCTTGCCGGAGAGCGAGGTGCGGTTGGCCTTGTCGTAGGAGGCCTTGAACACGAATTGGGCGCCTGCCTTCTCGCAGGCCTCCTTGAGGGCGCCTGCGATCATCCGGGCGTGGTCCGCGGTTTCCAGCTGGCAGGGGCCGGCAATGATGGTCAGCGGACGGTCATTGCCGATGGTGAGGCCGGCGATATCGATGTTTTTCATGGGTACCCGATGGCTTTACGATGACACCTGCTCCCGCAGGATGGACGCGGTGAGCGAACACATCAGGTAGATACCGGAAAAGATCAGGAATGCCAAAACGGTATTCTCGAACTTGCGCGGATAGGAGGGTTCGTCGCTGGGCACCGGCTCCACCGCGGTGGTCAGGTAGCGGACCTGGCGGTTGGCCTCCAGCCGGGTGGTTTCCACTTGCTGCAAGGCCGATTGCAGCATCAGGTCGCGGGTGGCGAGGTCGGCCTGGGCCATCTGGATCTGGATGCGCAGGTTGGCAAGCGAGTTTTCGCCGGCCGAGGCATCGACCATCCGGTTGTTGAGGCTGCTGATCACCGCTTCCAGCCGCCGGATGTCGGCCTCGGCACCGCTGACCTTGGCCCGGTTGGGGCGGGCGTTGTCCTGCAAGGCGGCAAGTTCCAGCCGCTTCTCCTCCAGCTGGATTTCAAAGGTGCTGATCTGCTGGCGCAGGGAGGCGACCACGCCCTCAGGGTCCAGCACGGAACCCTGCTGCTGCAGCACCACCAGCCGCTGCTGCGCGGCGCGGCGCTGGGCCTCTGCATCTGCGAGGGCTGTTTCCGCTTCAGACATCTGGTCCGCGCGTTTCTGCTGCGACAGGTTGTTCACCTTTTCCTGCGCATAGGAAATCAGCTTGCGCGAAAACTCCGCTGCTGCTTCGGGGTCGGCAGCGGACACTTCCATCCGCACCACGCCCTCGGTCGGGTCATAGCCGATTTTCACGTTGCGGCTGTAGGTGGCATAGGCCTCCTCGTTGGTGGGGGCGCTCTCCAGCCGCTGGATCGGGTCCAGCCAGTCTTGCGTGAAATGCGCCTTGAAGCCCGCCTCCCGGTCGAGCCGCAGCATCGCCTCCTTGGACATCAGGTAGCTTTGCACCGCAATCGAGTCCTGGCTGGTGGCGAACTGGGTGCCGGACAGCAGCCCGCCGACGCCGCCGGCCGCGCTGTCGGCCTTGAGCACCAGAAATTCCGATTTCGACGAATACATCGGCGTGGCCACCGAATAGAAGTAATAGCCCGCGGCCAGGGTCGGCAGCAGCACGAAGAACGCCAGCCGCGCCGCCAGCAGCGACAGCTTGCGGCGGCGGCGCCGCGCGATATCTCGCTGAATTTCCTGGATTTCGCGGTTGCGCCGCTCAGCCGGGCTGAGCTCGGTCGAGGGCAGGGTGGTGTTGGCGGCGGGCACGGTCTGCGGCAGCTGCACAGAGCCCGGCGCGGGCGGGGTGCCTGCGGGCTGCGACTTGTTCTGGGGCACCACCAGTTCCAGCATATTGGTGCGCTGGAACGGGTCGATACCGCGCTCGCGCAGCATCCGCACCGCCTCAAAATCCGAGGTGGCGGGCAGGTTGTGCTTTTGCGCCATGCGCCGGGCCAGGCGCAGCTGGCGGCCGGTCAGCCCTTCGCGGCGGATCGCATCAATATCGGTTTCCAGTTTGGTTTCGCGCGCGGAACTGACCATGCCGGAGAGCGGCGTGCCGCCCGTCGCGGTGTTCTTGGCCGGCGCAGAGGAGGCCGCAGCGGGCCGGACGGCAGAGGCGGCGGCAGCCTGCTGGCCCGGCTGGGGCTGCCCGGCCGCTGCAGCAGCGCCCGGCGCCGCAGGAGAGGTGCCGGCATCGCGGGCCCCGGCCGCCGCAGTGCTGCGGCGGATGCGGAACTTCTTAGCTCTCGGTTTCGTAGTCATAGAGCTGTTTCGCTTCTTCCAAAGTGTCAAACATATGCAGCTGTCCCTGCAGCAGGACAGCCGCGGAACGGGCAAATTTCTCCAGCGTCTTGGCCTGGTGCGAGACGATGATAATGGTGGTGGTCTGCAAGCGCTCCTGCAGGATCTCGCCGGCCTTGCGGTTGAACTCCACGTCGGTGGTGCTCGGCATGCCTTCGTCGATCAGGTAGATGTCGAAATCCAGCGCCAGCATCAGCGAGAAGCTGAACCGCGCCCGCATACCCGCCGAATAGGTGCCGATCGGCTGGTCGAAATACTCCTTGAGGCCGCACAGCCAGCGGCAATAGGCCTCCACGTAATCCGGGTCCAGTCCGTAAAGCTTGGCAATGTAGCGGCTGTTTTCCATCGCCGACAGGCGGCTGATGACCCCGCCCATGAAGCCCAGCGGAAAGGAAATCTTGCAGTTGCGGCGGATCTCGCCCTCATCCGGCTTTTCCAGCCCGGCCATCATGTTGATCAGCGTGGTCTTGCCAGTGCCGTTCGGGGCCAGAACGCCCAGCGATTTGCCCGGCTCGACGCGGAACGACACGCGGTCAAGGATCACCTTGCGCTGGGTTCCCGTCCAGAAGGACTTGCTGACGTTTTCAAACTCAAGCATTGCTTGTTCCGGTACTGCCCGTGCGGCCCTGCGGCCGGCTCAATCTGCCTCGTCCTGCGCAGGCTTTCTTGCGTGCCCGCGTCTTCTTCCTATCAAAAGAGTGTTAATGGCATAGGTGGCGAATTTGACCTTATTATGTCGAATTGTGTCATAGATGTTCAACGAAGTTTTAACGAATTGAGCCGTCAGCGGGTGTCCCGGGCGGGTCTTTAAGGGCAAACCGGACAAGCGGAGCGGTGGATGGCTGTTTCCAGATGCGAAACAATGAGCGGCAGCGGGAAGCTTAAGGCCCAGATTCGCAACTGCCGGCTCTGTGCCGACCGCTTTGCCGCCACCGCAACCGCGCACGCCCCCCGTCCGGTGGTCTGGTTCCGCCCCACCGCCCGCATCCTGATCGCAGGCCAGGCGCCAGGGGCGCGGGTGCATGAAAGCGGCAGGCCGTTTACCGACCCCTCCGGCGACCGGCTGCGGGCCTGGCTGGGGCTTTCGGAGGCAGAATTCTATGACAAGGACCACGTCGCGGTGGTTCCGATGGGCTTTTGCTTTCCCGGCTATAATGACAAGAAAGCCGACCTGCCGCCGCCTGCCATTTGCGGCAAGACCTGGCATCACCTGGTGATGGCGCAGCTGCCGGAAGTCCGGCTCAAGGTGCTGGTCGGGGCCCATGCGCAGCGTTATCACCTGGGGGTGAAGGGGCCGCTGACAGAGCTGGTGCGCGGCTGGCGGGATCATGCGCCGCAGGTCTTCCCCTTGCCGCACCCGTCCTGGCGTAATACCGGGTGGCTGAAGAAAAACCCCTGGTTCGAGGCCGAGCTGCTGCCGGTGCTGCAGGCCCGGGTGAAGGAGCTGATGCGATGACAGATGAAACCCCGCTGGATCTGGCCCATGCCGCGATGGAGGCAGCACCCGCCGATCATGCCGCGCGCCTGCGGTTCTATGAGCGGCTGGCGGATTGTGAGCTGTTCCTGATGCTGGCGGCGGAGGCGGAGGGCGAGCAAATCTCGCCGGAGCTGTTCGAGACGCCGGACGGGGCCTTTGTGCTGGTGTTCGACCGCGAGGAACGGCTGGCGCAGTTCGCAGGCAAACCTGTGCCTTACGCGGCGCTGTCAGGCCGGGTGATTGCGCAGATGCTGGCCGGGCAGGGCATTGGCCTGGGGCTGAACCTGGAGGTGGCGCCCTCTGCCATTCTGATCCCGGCAGAGGCGGTCGGCTGGCTGCACCAGACGCTGGGGCACGCGCCGGATGAGGTGGAGGCCGCGGTGGAGATGTTCACGGCGCCCAAGGGGTTGCCGGAGGCGCTGCTGACGGCGCTGGATGCCAAGCTGGCCACTGCGGGCGGGCTGGCGGCGGCGGCTTATCTGGCTGGTGTGCGCTATGCCGGCGGCGGGCAGGGGCATCTCTTGGGCTTTGTCGGCGCCAAGGAGGCGGCGCAGGCCTCGCTCGCCAAGGCGGCCGGTGAGGCGCTGACCTTTTCCGGCATCGAGGCCGGGGCGATGGATGTGGCGTTTTTCGAAGCGGAGGACCCGGCGGCGGCCAAGCTTGCCCGCGCAGGGCTGCGCTTTGACCTGCCGCAGCCGCAAGCCCCGCAGGAGTACACGCCGGTGACGCCGGGCAGCGACCCCGATAAACCGCCGCGCCTCAAGTAGCCCGGCCTCGCCCGTGGCCGTTTTCGCCTTATCTGCTGCTGCAAGGGCGTGGCCAAGCGCCATGCCCGGCGACCCAGCAGGGAGGGAGAGAACGATGTCCATCAAACAGACCGCACATGATTTCTGCGAAGCCTGCGACGCCGGCAAGGGTTGGGACGTGTGCCAGGAATGGTGCATGCCGGACGCCACCTTCGCGGTCCAGTCGGACGCGCTGGCGGAGATCAGGACGCTGGCAGACTATACCGAATGGGCCAAGGGGCTGCTCGTGCCGATGCCGGACGCCCATGCCGAGTTCAAATCCCTTGCTGTGGATGAGGACAGCAACCGCGCGATCCTGTTTGCCGTCTTTCACGGCACCCACACGGCAGATGCCGGAAACGGCGCGCCGACGGGCAAGAAAGTGGCCTCGGATTATGTCTATGTGCTGGATTTCGACGGGCCGAAGATCCGCCATATGACGAAGGTTTGGAACGATGTGCACGCCCTGACGCAATTGGGCTGGATGTAGGGGCGCGAAAAGCGAAAACGCCCGCGTTGCCGCGGGCGCTTGGGTCATCTCAAGGGGCGGAGCGGGTTACTCCGCCGCCGCTTCCAGCTTGTCCTGGGTGCGGGATTCGAAATCGCTGGCGTCGTGGCGCTCGTGCAGCTGCATGTGCAGATCGCCGAAGGAGCGGTTCACCTTGCGGCCGCGCTGCACCGCCGGGCGGGCGTCGATCGCCTTGGCCCAGCGGACCACATTGGTATAGCTTTCCGCGTCCAGGAATTCGGCGGCGTCATAGAGGCGGCCCAGAACCAGCTGGCCGTACCAGGGCCAGATCGCCATATCGGCGATGGTGTAGTCCTCGCCCGCGATATAGGTGCGGTCCGCCAGCTGCCGGTCCAGCACGTCAAGCTGGCGCTTGGTTTCCATTGCAAATCGGTCGATCGGGTATTGCCACTTCTCCGGCGCATAGGCGTAGAAATGGCCGAAACCGCCGCCCAGGTAGGGCGCGCTGCCCATCTGCCAGAACAGCCAGTTCAGGGTCTCGGTGCGGGCCGGGCCGTCCTGGGGCAGGAACTCCCCGAATTTCTCCGCCAGATGCACCAGGATCGAGCCGCTCTCGAACACCCGCACCGGCTCAGTGCCGCTGCGGTCCATCAGCGCCGGGATCTTGGAGTTCGGGTTGATCTCCACAAAGCCCGAGCCGAACTGGTCGCCTTCGCCGATGTCGATCAGCCAGGCGTCATACTCGGCGCCCTTGTGGCCCGCGGCCAGCAGTTCCTCGAACATCACGGTGACCTTGACCCCGTTCGGTGTCGCCAGCGAGTAGAGCTGGAAGGGGTGCTCGCCTACCGGCAGCTCCTTATCATGGGTGGCGCCGGCAACGGGGCGGTTGGTGGAGGCAAACTGGCCGCCGTTGCCTTTTTCCCATTTCCAGACCTTCGGCGGGGTGTAGGAGGTATCGCTCATCTGTCGGGCCTTGTTCTGATTGTTTCCGGTTCAAGGCCGCCCGCAGGGTCGCGGCGGCCGGCTTTGGCAGAGATAAGGGGAAAATCGGAAATTCCAATGACTGGAAGGTCTGGGCCGCGGAAATTTTACAAAACGCTCACATCCTCTCGTCCCCGGACACAGAGACGTGAGCCCCCCTTCGCATTTGCCGCAGCGGCAGTAATGTCAGTGCCAAGGCTGGTGCCGAGGACCGGTGCCCAATTTGAACCGATCACCGATGAAAGGGATGATTTCATGAAGCGTCTTGCATTTGCTGCTGCGGCAGCGCTGTCCTTTGCCCTGCCGGCCTTTGCCGGGGAGCAGTACGTCGATGGCACCGGCTATGCCGTGTCCGGCTATGACGTGGTCGCTTACCGCAGCTTGGAGATGAACCCGGTGGGCACGCCCCAAACCGCGCCGGTGCGGGGCAGCACTGAATTCACCGCCGACTACAACGGCGCCACCTGGGCGTTCTCGACCGAGGAAAACCGCGACAAGTTCCTGGAAAACCCGGCCTATTACGCGCCGCAGTATGACGGCCACTGCGCCTATGGCGTCTCCAAGGGCGGTAAGGTGCCGGCCAACCCGAACCTGTGGCGCATCGTCGACGACAAGCTGTACCTGAACATCACCGATGTGGTGGTCGGCTTCTGGGAGGAAGACATCCCCGGCAACATCAACCTGGCCGAAGGCAACTGGCCGGGGATCGAGCCCAAGGCAGCCTCCGACAGCGTGATCCCGAAGTTCACGTCTGAGGGGCCGGTCGCGAACTGATCTGAGTATGCAGGCAGGGCGACGGCTTTGCCTGCACGACCCTCAAAGGGGGCATTGAGAGCCAACGGAGCGAATACCTGTACTGAAGCTCATCGCGGCGAACGCTGCGCGTGGTGCGAATGTCCAGGAAGCGCAGATTGCGACTTGGGGTCAGGAGGAGGCAATTCCAATGAAAGCCTTTACCAGCCGCAGTTTTGCTCTGTCCTTTGGAGCCACAATTGCGGTTTCGTGCTGCTGGGTCAGTTCAGCAATCGGAACTTCGGCCAAACCTCTCGAAATCAACCCGCTCTTACCAAGGAATATCGCTGTTCCGGCCCCTTGCAACACCGCCTCACACATCAAGGGGAACGTGCTCATCGTTATTGTTCGCTGAAATCGCACCCCGCTTTTTAGTTGTGCTTCGCGCACGACACGTTCCGTCAGAGATCCGGTTTCCGGCAGGATGATGGTTTCCCCCTGAAGATCCTCGAAGCTCAGAATGTCACGTTCGGCGAGCGGAGAAGAGGGCAGGAGATAGGCCACGTATTGGTTCTTTTGCACCGTCACGCGCTCCCAGTCATCAGAGCGCGGCGGATCCGTGATCAGGCCGGCATCCGCGCGCCGCTCCTGCAAAAGGCTGATTGCGGTTGTCCAGCCATAAAGGGCAAAGTCGATCTCGACATCAGGATAGGCTTGCCTGAACCGGCTGATCGCCTTGAGCGCGGGAAGAGGGGCGTTGGCGATAATCTTGATGTGGCCGCGGGCCATGGCTTCATACCCTTCGAGCCGCTCGCTGATTTCGGAATTCAGTGCAACCATACGGTCGGCCAGGCCATAGAACTCCTGCCCTGTCCGGGTAAGTGAAATGCCATCCCGGCCTCGCACCAGCAGCTGCGAGCCGACTTGTTTCTCCAGTTTGGCGATATGCTGGGTCACGGCTGACTGCGTCACACCCAGCCGCACGGCAGCGGCTGAGAAGCTGCCCTCGCGGACAACATAGGCAAAGGCAACAAACTGGTGATGGTTGGCGCGCATGTTTGGCCTCCTTTTGAGCAAGGCCATAGCCGCCATTAGTCTCACTAATATGACGTCACAAAAGTGAAGGCTCAGCTGCTTAGACAGCCCCTGTCAGATGGAGGAATCGGATGGCAGGGCTGAGCATCAAAAATGTAACCAAGCGCTTTGGCGAGACCGAGGTGCTCAAAGGGGTATCCCTCGATATTGCCGACGGGGAATTTATCTCGCTGGTTGGTCCGTCAGGCTGCGGTAAGTCCACACTGCTGCGGATCATCGCCGGACTGGAAGACCAATGCGACGGAGTCATCCAGATCGGCGGGCACTCCGTTGCAGGCCAGCGCGCGGCGGACCGCAATCTGTCGATGGTGTTCCAGTCCTATGCGCTTTACCCGCATCTGAGCGTGGGCGAAAACATCGCGGTGCCGCTCAGGATGCGGCGCATGAACGGGTTGCAGCGGCTGCCGGTCGTCGGCGGCTTTATGCCCGGCGCAGGCGCCGTGGCTGGCGGTATAGGCCGGGATGTCCGCCATGCTGCTGAAATGCTCGAGATCGGGCATCTTCTGGACCGCAAGCCGGGTCAGCTTTCCGGTGGCCAGCGCCAGCGGGTGGCTCTGGGGCGGGCCCTGGTGCGGGAGCCTGCCGCGTTTTTGCTGGATGAACCGCTGTCCAATCTCGACGCGAAACTGCGGGTCCAGACCCGGGCTGAGATCGCGCAGCTGCACCGCCGTCTGGCAGCGACATTTATCTATGTGACTCATGATCAGGTCGAGGCGATGACGATGTCAGACCGCATCGCGGTGATGATGGGCGGGCGCATCCTGCAATGTGCAGCCCCTGATGTGGTCTATGAAGATCCTGACCGGATCGAGGTTGCTGAATTCATCGGCTCTCCAAAAATCAACATCCTGCCGCTTGAAATCGCAGCTGACGGACGGCTGAGCCTGCTGGATCACGCCTTGGACCTTGCCGTTATCGACGGGGGCAGAGGTGTCGGCTCACTGGGTATCCGGCCCGAGGCGCTTCGGCTGACAAGCGGATACAGTCCGATCCGCGGCCGTGTTGTTCATAGCGAAAACCTGGGTTCAGAGCTGTTCGTTCAAGTCGAAGTCGCGGGCCTGGAGGAGCGCGTTACGCTGCGCGCAGAGCCTGAGCAACGCGCAGCTTTGGCGCTGGGAGCACCTGTCGCCCTGGCGTTTGATGCGGACAAAGCGCTGGTTTTCGATGCGGATGGGGCACGCGTACGCAGGCTTCGTCATCCGAACGCTGCAACCTCTGAGGTGGCCTGAGATGTCAGCCATCGAAACCTCCATGACTGATACAGCACCAAGGGCAGTTGCAGGTCACGCAACCAAAGAACGACGCGCCGCATGGGTCTTGACCGCGCCGGCCCTGGTATTGATGGTGATCGTCCTGCTGGTGCCAATCACCATCGCGGGGCTGCTGTCCTTCACCAGCTATTCGCTTGGAAACAGCGGTTTTGATTGGGTCGGCAGCCGCAACTATGAAAAGCTGTTTACCCGTTCGGCCTATGAAAAGATGTTTCTGGCCACATTGACCTATGTGGTGACCGTGGTGCCGATCTCGGTCGGGCTTGGGCTGGGGGCCGCGCTGCTGATCAATTCGCTGGGCCGGTTCCGCGAGATCTACAAGACGATCTACTTCCTGCCGGTCATGGCGACGCTTCTGGCGATGGCGATTGCGTGGGAGTTCATGCTTCACCCGTCAATCGGTATGGTGAACCGCACGCTGGAAATGAGCTGCGGCACATTTCTGGAACAGATCTGGCCCTTCCTGGCGCAGGGCTGCGCTGACCGCTTCCCGGTCTGGCTGGGCGACAAGCGCTATGCGATCTGGGTGATATGCTTTATCGGCATCTGGCAGGGGTTCGGCTTTAACATGGTGCTGTATCTGGCCGGGCTGACCAGCGTCCACCGTGAGCTGTATCACGCCGCAGAGATGGACGGGGCCAAATCCGCCTGGGAGCGGTTCCGGCTGGTAACCTGGCCTGCGCTGGGGCCGACCACTGTATTTGTCGTCACCATCACCTGCATCCGCGCCTTTCAGGTCTTTGACACCATCGAGGCCTTCTGGCCGCAGGGCGGCGGGCCGAACAAGTCCACCTATGTGATGATGTTTGCCATTTTTGAGAAGGGCATCCAGCAGAACCTGATCGGGATCGGCTCGGCAATCACCATGCTGTTCCTTGCCTTCGTCATGTTTCTCACGCTGATCCAGCGCTGGCTGGTGGAACGAAAGGTCCATTACAAATGACCCGTGACTGGTGGAAGCACCTGATCCTGATCCTTGGCGTGATCGTTGTCCTTGCGCCGTTCTACATGATGGTCAGCTATTCGTTCAAATCCCCAGGTGAGATTGACCGGGGAGAGGGCGGATTTTTCGGACGGCAGGAAATGATGGTGGATGAGCGCTGTGTCAAGCTGCGCGACCCCGGCCGTGATGATATCGCCGCCGCAGCGAACCGTTTCCCGGGGCAAAGCGACAGTGCGATCCGGGAGCTGCTGGTGGCAGAGGCTACGGCTGACTGCTCGATGCGGCCTGTCGTCTTCAACTATTCCAAGGCCTTCACCGAGGCGCCGCTGCTGCGCTATCTGCTGAACGGGGTCATTGTGACTGCGTCGATCTTCCTGATCCAGGTCGTGGTCGCGCTGCCTGCGGCCTACGCCCTGGCCAAGCTGAAATTCTGGGGCCGGGATGCGGTTTTCGGATTGGTGCTGTTCTGCCTCTTGATCCCCGTTCACGCCATTGCGCTGCCGCTTTACATCATGCTGGCCAAGCTGGGGCTGACCAATACCTATGCCGCGCTTGTTGTGCCCTGGACGATTTCGGTCTTTGGCATCTTCCTGATGCGCCAGTTCTTCATGACGGTGCCGGATGATCTGATTGATGCGGCGCGCATGGACGGGATGGGCGAATTCGCCATCGTCTGGCGGGTCATGCTGCCCACCGCAATCCCGGCGCTGCTGGCCTTTGCCATTTTCTCGATCGTGGCCCATTGGAACGACTACTTCTGGCCCCGCATTGTGGTGACCGGAAACCGCGACCTGTTTACGCCGCCTTTGGGCCTGCGCGAGTTCAAGGGAGATGGCGACGGGTCATTCTTTGGCCCGATGATGGCCACCGCCACCGTGATCGTCACCCCGCTGATCGTTGCCTTCCTGCTGGCGCAGAAGCGCTTCATTGAAGGGATCACCTTGAACGGAATGAAATGAGTTTCGGGTGCGGGCTGCCCCGCACCCTCCCGTAATCCCGACTGGGATCAACCCGGAGCGTGCATCGCCAAACACAAGCGCTCCACGTTTGGAATGAGAGGAAGATTTCCATGAAAACCGCCCTGTCTGCAATGGCCCTGGCGCTGACCGCTGCCGCCGCGATGGCCGAAGACACCGTGACCATCGAATTCGCCTATCCCTACAGCCATCTGTTCGACGTCACCTATGAGGCCATGATGCCGGCCTTCAAGAAAGCGCATCCGAATATTGATGTGAAATTCCGCGCCACCTATGAATCCTACGAGGACGGCACCAACACCATCCTGCGCGAAGCAGTGTCCGGCAACCTTCCCGATGTCACAATGCAGGGTCTGAACCGCCAGCAGATCCTGGTCGACAAGGGCATCGCCAAATCGCTGGAACCGTTCATCGCCAAAGAAGCGGACTTTGCCAAGAATGGCTACCACGAGGCCATGCTGTCGCTGTCGACCTTTGGCGAAAACGTTCACGGCCTGCCGTTCTCGGTCTCGCTGCCGGTTGGCTATTACAACATGGACCTCCTGAAAGAAGCCGGAGTTGAAACCCTGCCCACCACCTGGGACGAGGTGATCGGCATGTGCGAAACCATGAAGGCCAACGGCATCGACAACCCGATTTTCTGGGGTTGGAACATCACCGGCAACTGGTTCATGCAGGCGCTGATGTGGTCACAGGACAAGGCGATTGTCGACAACGGCCGTGTGACTCTGGACAGCCCCGAGGCACTGGCCGCCATGGAGCAGATGCAGGAGATCTTCACCAAATGCGACATGCAGAACCTCGAGTGGAAGGCGGCGCTGGCCTCCTTCTCGGCGGGTGAGATCGGCATGATGTTCTGGTCGACCTCGGCCCTGGGCGCTGTCGAACGCTCGCAAGGTGAGTTCGCGCTGAAAACCGGCCCGTTCCCCGGCATGGGCGAAACTCCCAAAGGCCTGCCTGCGGGCGGTAACGCCGCCATGCTGACCTCAACGTCGGATGATCCGAAAGTGCAGGAGGCCGCCTGGGCCTGGCTCAAGTTCATCACCAGCGGCGAAGGCGCAGCCGAAGTGGCCAAGACCACCGGTTACATGCCGCCGAACAAGGCCGCGAACGAGGTGATCCTAGCCGATTTCTATGACCAGAACCCGAACAAGCAGACTGCCGTGGATCAGCTGCCGCTGCTGCGCGACTGGCTGGCTTATCCGGGCGACAATGGTCTGGCGGTCACTCAGGTGATTTACGACGGCATCGAACGCATTGTCACCGGCGACGCCACCGACATGAAAGCGCTGCAGCAAGAGATGGTCGAAGAAGTCGCCGACCTGCTTCCCAACGGCTAACGCCTTCTTTCCGGCTGCGCGCGCACCTGCGTGCGGCCGGTTCTTCTTCGGGCAGAGTAAGAAAATGAAAATCATCCATATTTCAGACATTCACCTGACAGTCCCCGGCGAGGAAATGGGCGGGCTGAACCCCCATGCCCGGTTCGCACGCGCTCTGGCGCACGTGGTGGAAAACCATGCCGATGCCGCACGCATTATCATTACTGGCGATCTGGCCCACTGGGGGGAACGCGCAGCCTATGAAGCGCTGCAAGCTGCCGTCGCCGATCTGCCGGTTCCGGTGCGGCTGATGATTGGCAACCACGACGACCGGGCAACCTTCCGGTCCGTTTTTGCGGATCATCCCGTGGACGAAAACGGCTTCGTCAATCATGCTGAAACTGTCGACGGTGCGCGCTTCATCTATCTCGACAGCGTGGGCGAGCGCACCCATGCCGGGCATTTCTGCGCAGTCCGCCGGGCTTGGCTGCGGGCCGAGCTTGAAAGTTGCGAACGCGCACGCGTTTTTCTGCATCACAACCCGATGCTGTTGGGGTTGCCCGCCGAAGACAAGATCGCCTTGAACAAGGATGATCGCAGCCCTTTTCAGGACCTGATCAGAGCCCATGCAGAGAAAATTGACTACATCCATTTCGGCCATGTCCATGCGCCCATCCACGGGTGCCTGGCGGGGGTCCCTTTTGCCAGCGTGCCTTCGACAGGCAACCAGTCAATCCCAGACCTGAGTGAAACTGAACTGCTGAAAGGTGCCCCGATGGATCCGGCTTATTTTGTGTTTCAGATCGACGGGCGCGACACCACCATCCATCAGATCCCCTTTGCATGGGAAGGCCCGGTCATGACAGCTGGAACAGGATGGGAAGATTGGGCAAAACCGGTCGAGGCAGCGGAATGAAGCCTTGTCTTCCGCAAGTCCGTGACGGGCTGCTTGCAGTCGTTGGCCAATGCGGCACGGACGGAAGCTCTGTCCGCTCACAAGTCAAATAGATTGGGATACTGCCAGGTCCCATATTTGCGCAAACCGGGCGCCGCTTGCCAGCCAATCGACACATGCGGCGAGAGATAGCCGTGTCCTGCGCTTGTGCCGGATGCATCCTGCCATGCAGACCTTCCTGGAAGACGGGAGGCCCCTCAAAAACAAAAAGCCCCGGACGCACTGCCGGGGCTTTGATATCTCAAGCTGCCGGACGCGCTCAGCGGCGGCGGTCGCGGCGGGAGGACATCGGCTGGAAGGCCACGCCCACATGCGCCTCGCAATAGGGTTTGCCCTGCTGGGCGGGCAGGCCGCAGAACCAGAAGTCCTCAGTCGCCGGGTCGCCCACCGGCCATTTGCAGGTGCGCTCGGTCAGCTCCATCAGGCCCAGCTTCTTGGCTTTCTTCTCGACCTCGTTGACCTTGGCCAGCGCCTCGGGGCTGATTTCATTGGCGGAGGGCTGCGGCGGCAGCGGCTGGCCGGCCGGGATGATCTGGCGGCGCGCAGGCGTTGCGGGCTTGGCGTCGGCTGCAGGCTGGGCCGCGGCCGGACGGGCCGGTTCGGTCTTGGGCTGCGGCTTGGGCTTGGGCGCCGCGGCCGGTTTCGGCGCGGCAGCGGCCGGGGCTGCCGCGGGCTTTTCCTTGGGCTCGGCAGCCTTGGCGCCGCCGCTGTTGCGGTTGGACAGGCCGAGCCGGTGCACCTTGCCGATCACGGCGTTGCGGGTCACGCCGCCCAGTTCCTTGGCGATCTGGCTGGCCGACTGGCCTTCGCCCCACATTTTCTTGAGCAGTTCGACGCGCTCGTCTGTCCAGGACATCTGTTGCCTTTCCAAGCTAATAGCGGCCCCAGGGGTTCTGCGGCCGCCATCATATTCCGTGTGATCGCTCTATTCTAATCACTGCGGGCGGAGTTACAAGGCATCTTGCGCCCCAAGCGGCAGCCGTTATGCAGGCAAAGCAGCAAAAACACAGGGGGCATCATGGCAGATCAGGGGTATCAGGTCGAACTGGGCGCGCGCAGGTCCGGGCAGGTGAACTGGCTGGGGCTCAAGGCGCTGGCCTGGCGCGAGGTGAAGCGGTTCCTGGTGGTCTGGACCCAGACCCTGCTGGCGCCGCTGGTGACCGCGGCGCTGTTCCTGATGATCTTCAACATTGCCATCGGCCCCAGGCGCGGCGACGTCATGGGCGTGCCGTTCCTGACTTTCCTGGCGCCGGGCATCATGATGATGACGGTGATCCAGAATGCCTTTGCAAACACCTCATCCTCCATCGTGATTGCCAAAGTGCAGGGCAATATCGTCGACACGCTGATGCCGCCTCTGTCGGGGCTGGAGATCCTGCTGGGCTACCTGGCGGGCGCGGTGGCCCGCGGCACGCTGGTGGCGCTGGGCATCGGGCTGGGGCTGATGGCGGTCTTGCAGATCGTGCCCGCGCATCCGACGGTGGCGCTTTTGTTCATCGTGCTGGGCGCGGCCTTTCTGGGGGCCTTGGGCATCGTTGCGGGGGTCTTTGCCGACAAGTTCGACCAGATGGCGGCGATCACCAATTTCATCGTGACGCCTTTGGCGTTTCTATCCGGCACCTTCTATTCGGTGGAAGCGCTGCCGCCGGTGCTCAAGGCGATTTCGCATCTGAACCCGGTGTTCTATCTGATCGACGGGGTGCGATTCGGGGTGATCGGCACGTCGGACAGCTCGCCCTGGCTGGGGCTGGCGGTCTGCGGCGGCGCGACCCTGGCGGTCTGCGGCCTGGCCTGGCTCATGCTGCGCACCGGCTACCGGCTGAAGCCCTGATCCGGCGGCCAGGCGGCGTCCTGCCGGGCGCCGGCCTTACCGCGCGGCGGGGGCGGCTGAGGCGGCGGTTGGTTTGCGCCGTCCCTCCCGCCAGGCGAGGAGGGCGGCGCCGGCCAGGATGATCACGGCGCCGAGGACGGAGACCGCATCCGGCACCGCGCCAAAACCCAGAAAATCATAAAGCGCCGCAAACACCAGCGTGGCATAGCTGAACGGCGCCACAAACGATGCATCGGCGCGCGCCATCCCGTTGATGAAACAGGCCTGCGCGCAGGCCATCAAGAGCCCCAGCGCCGCCAGCGCGCCCCACTGTCCCGGGGTGGGCATCTGCCAGACCGGCAGCACCGCGCAGCTGGCAATTGCCAGCCCCAGCAGGTTGTTCACCCACAAGACCTGCAAGGGCGCCTCGCGGCCCGCCAGCTTCTTGATGAAGATCAGCTCCAGCCCCATCACCGCCGCCGCTGCCAGCGCCAGCAGCGCCGCGGGCTGGAAACTGGCCGGCGTGGGCCGCAGCAGGATCATCGCACCGATCATGGCAATCAGCGCAGCGCCCCAGCGCCAGGGGCCGACCCGCTCACCCAGTAGCGGAATGGCCAGCAGCATCCCGAAGACCGGATTCAGGAAGGTAATCGCGGTGGCGTCGGCCAGCGGGATATAGGCGACGGAGGCAAACATCAGCGTGACCCCCGCCCAGCCAAAGGACGTGCGGCCGATGTGATAGCCCCAATGCGGGCGGGTGAACCGCGGCCGCAGGATCAGCACGGCGGTTGAGATCGCAATGAAGGCAAACAGGAAGCGGCCATGGCTGATCTGCATCGGGTGAAGCGGCGTCCCCAGCAGATCCGTCCCCAACGCCTTGGCCATCAGCGTGGTGCCGGCAATGAAGGTTGTCGCTGCCAGGATCAGGGCAGCGGCCAGGGGCGGGTTCTCAGGGGTGTCGCGGCTCATCGCCAAGCGGTGCGGCAAGCCGCGGCGGGATGCAAGGGGAAATGGTTCGGTGCCTGCCTTACGCTGAAGGGCCAGAAGGGGCGCGGCCCCGCGGTTTTGCGAAGGAGAGGGGCGCTGCCCCTCTTGGCCTGGCGGCCAATTCACCCCGGAGTATTTCAGCAAAGGTGAAGGGGACGGGCGGCGCGCTGCGGCGGTTTGGCGGGGAGGGGTGCGCAAAAGGGGTTTTCTTTCGATGAAACCTCCACTATGGAACCTGCCCATGATCAAACGCGCACATACCACCATTTCGCGACGCCGACGTCGCCTGGCGTGACCGGCCCCTGATCTGTTGTGCCTGCCATGCGGCACATCCCCCCTTCGAAATCCTATGATCCCCCGTTGACCCAAGGCCAAGCTTACGTCACAGCTTTGGCTTCTATCTGTGAAAAGGATGATCCTGATGATCCCGTCCGTTCTGCCGACCTACAACCGTGCACCGCTGGAATTCGTCAAAGGCGAAGGCGCCTGGCTGACCACGGCGGACGGGCGCCGCTTTCTGGATCTGGGCTCCGGCATCGCGGTGAACGCGCTGGGGCATGCCCATCCGGCACTGGTGGAGGCGCTGACCGCCCAGGCGCAAGCCTTGTGGCATGTCTCCAACCTCTACCACATCCCGCAGCAGCAGGCGCTGGCGGACAAGCTGGTCGAGCATACCTTTGCCGACACCGTGTTCTTCACCAACTCCGGCACTGAGGCCTGCGAACTGGCGGTGAAGATGGCGCGCAAGTATTTCTATGACAAAGGCCAGCCGGAGCGGGTGGAGATCATCACCTTTGACGGCTCCTTCCATGGCCGGTCCTCGGCCGGCATCGCCGCCGCGGGGTCTGAGAAGATGGTCAAGGGCTTCGGCCCGCTGCTGCCCGGTTTCGTGCATCTGACCTTCGGCGATCTGGACGGTGTGACCGATGCGATCAGCGAAAGCACTGCCGCGATCATGATCGAACCGGTGCAGGGCGAGGGCGGCATCCGCCCGGTCCCGGATGCGGAGCTGAAGGCGCTGCGCCAGATCTGCGATGACAACGGCCTGCTGCTGATCCTCGATGAGGTGCAATGCGGCGTCGGGCGGACCGGCAAGCTGTTTGCCCATGAATGGGCGGGCATCGCGCCAGACATCATGATGGTGGCCAAGGGCATCGGCGGAGGCTTCCCGCTGGGCGCGGTGCTGGCCACGGAAAACGCGGCCAGCGGCATGACCGCGGGCACCCATGGCTCCACCTATGGCGGCAACCCGCTGGGCTGTGCCGTGGGCTGCGCGGTGATGGACCACATTGCGGATGAGGCCTTCCTGGCCGAGGTGAACCGCAAGGCGGGCCTCTTGCGGCAGAAGCTGGAAGGGCTGGTGGCCGATCACCCGGAGGTGTTCGAAGAGGTGCGCGGTTCCGGCCTGATGCTGGGCCTCAAGTGCAAGGCGGTGAACGCCGACGTGGTCAAGGCAGGCTACGACAACGAACTGATCACCGTTCCGGCAGCCGACAATGTGATCCGCCTGCTGCCGCCGCTGACCCTGACCGATGAGGACATCGCCGAGGCCGTCAGCCGCCTGGAAAAAACCGCCGCCCAGGTCGAAGCTGCCTGATTTTCACCTTTGCAGAAATACTCCCGGGGGTCCGGGGGGAGGCGCCCCCGGCCGTCGCCCGAACAAAGCGATACCGACATGAACCATTTGCTCGACATCCACCAAACCGGCCCCGCCGATCTGCGCGCGATCATCGACCAGGCCAAGGCCACCAAGCAGGCCCGCCTTGGCCGCCCCAAGGCGGCGCTGGATGATGAGCTGCCGCTGAAAGACAAGATGGTGGCGCTGATTTTTGAGAAACCCTCGACCCGCACCCGGGTGTCCTTTGACGTCGGCGTGCGCCAGATGGGCGGCGAGACCATGGTGCTGTCGGGCAAGGACATGCAGCTGGGCCATGGCGAGACCATCGCCGACACTGCCCGGGTGCTCAGCCGCTATGTCGACATGATCATGATCCGCACCTTTGATGAGACCGTGCTGACCGAGATGGCGGAATACTCCGACGTGCCGGTGATCAACGGCCTCACCGACCGCACCCACCCCTGCCAGATCATGGCCGACATCCTCACCTATGAGGAGCACCGCGGCCCGATCCAGGGCAAGAAGGTGGTTTGGTGCGGTGACGGCAACAACGTCTGCGCCTCCTTCCTGCACGCGGCCGGCCAGTTCGGCTTTGACCTCACCTTTGCGGGCCCGGCGCAGCTGGACCCCGAAGACGAGTTTGTCGGTCTGGCGCGCCAGGCGGGCTCCAAGGTGGTGATCGAGCGCGACGCGGCCAAGGCGGTCGCAGGCGCGGACCTGGTGGTCACGGATACCTGGGTGTCGATGCATGACAGCCAGTCCTCTAAAGAGCGCCGCCACAACATGCTGCGGCCCTATCAGGTCAATGCCGAACTGATGTCCCACGCCAAGCCGGACGCGCTGTTCATGCATTGCCTGCCGGCCCACCGCGAGGAGGAGGCGACCAGCCAGGTGATGGACGGGCCGAACTCGGTGATTTTTGACGAGGCCGAAAACCGGCTGCACGCGCAAAAGGCCATCATGCGCTGGTGCGCCGGCGGCTAAGGCTGCCGGGGCACCGTCAGGTTCCTGAACTCCCGGCCTGCGGGGATGGGGCACTCCCGCCCGCCGCGGCGCATTCCCCGGAATGCGCCCTGACCGTTGGGAGTGGCGCCGGGCCTGCGG
>NZ_CEYXRG010000004.1:0-46111 GCF_982940295.1 Leisingera sp. | reverse complement strand
GGGGGGCCGGGCCGCGGCCCGTAACACGCAGGCATTGCGCTTGTTGCACCGGCCTTGCGTCGGAGTACCCAGGACCGTGCCGCGCTGTCAGCTCTTGTGCGGCGGGTGAATTGCCCCCAGCATCTCTCCATCACATACGGGGAGGTCCAGCGATGGCAGATACATCAGCAAAACCGGTGGCACTGATCGTGGGGGCAGGAGCGGGCCTGTCGGCCTCCCTGGCCCGGGCGCTGTCCCGGGACGGCTATGCGCTGCATCTGACGGCGCGCAGCACGGATAAGCTGGAAGGGCTGGCGGCGGAAACCGGGGCGCAGGTGCATGCGCTGGATGGCACCGATGCGGAGGGGATCCAGCAGCTTGTCCAGGGCGTGCAGGGCTCATTGCGGGTGGCCTGCTATAACCCCTCGGCCCGGGTCCGCGGCCCCGTGACGGAACTGGACCCGGAGCAGGTCCGCAAGGCGGTGGAGGTGACCGCACATGGGGCGTTCCTGCTTGGTCAGGCAGCGGCCAAACGGATGCTGGCGCAGCAGCCGGAGAACGGCCGTCTCGGCACCATCCTGTTCACCGGCGCCTCGGCCGGGGTAAAGGGCTTTGCCCACTCGGCGCCCTTTGCCATGGGAAAGTTTGCACAGCGCGGGCTGGCGCAATCAATGGCGCGGGAGCTGCATCCCAAAGGCATTCACGTGGCTTGGGTCAATATCGACGGCGGCATCCGCAATGCCTCCCGCCCTGAAAGGGTAGAGAGCGCGGACAACCCGGACAGCATGCTCGACCCGGATGCGATCGCCCGGGAATACATGCACCTGATCCAGCAGGACCGCTCTGCCTGGAGCGATGAACTGGTGCTGCGGCCCTGGGTGGAGCGCTTCTGATCGCAAAAGAAAAGCCCCCGCAGGCGGATGCTGCGGGGGCTTTGTGATTGGCCGGGCTGAACGGCTCAGCCGACGAAGGTGTTGAGCACCAGGTAGATCACGGCCGACAGAAGTGCTGCGGCGGGCACGGTGATCACCCAGGCGGCCACGATGGTCATGAAATGGCTGCGGCGCACCAGCTTGCGGCGGCGGCGTTCCTCCGGCGCGATGCGCCTCTCCGCCGGGCGGCCTGCGGCGGATTTCTTCAGGCGGCGCTCCATATGCCACTCGCGGAAGAAGCCGACGCCGAACACCGCGCCCACGGCAATGTGGGTGGAGGAGACCGGCAGGCCCAGCCAGCTGGCCACGATCACGGTGATGGCGGCCGACAGCGACACGCAATAGGCGCGCATCGGGTTCAGCTTGGTGATCTGGCTGCCGACCATGCGGATCAGCTTGGGGCCGAACAGGAACAGGCCGAAGGAGATGCCGAAGGCGCCGATCACCATCACCCAGGTCGGGATGGTGACCTTGGAGGCGAAATCGCCGAACTCGGTGGCGTGCACGATGGCCGCCAGCGGGCCAACGGCATTGGCCACGTCATTGGCGCCATGGGCAAAGGACAAGAGCGCGGCGGAGATCACCAGCGGCAGGCCGAACAGCGCCTTGAGCGACTTGTTGCGGTTCTCCATGCCCTCTGACTGGCGTTTGATCAGCGGCGCGGTGATGACATAGGACAGCGCACCAATGGCAGCGCCGATCAGCAGCGCGGTCTGGAGGTCGATCTTGACGATCTTCTTGAGGCCCTTCAGCGCCAGGTAGGAGGCAAAGGCGCCAGCCATGATCCCGACCAGAACCGGCACCCAGCGGCGGGCGGCGGCAATCTTGTCTTCCTGGTAGATGATCTTGGCCTTGATGAAGGCGAGGAACAGCGCGGCGATGATACCGCCCAGCACCGGCGAGATCACCCAGCTGGCGGCGATCTTGCCCATGGTGGGCCAGTTCACCGCTGCGGTGCCTGCGGCAGCCACACCGGCGCCAAGCACGCCGCCCACAACCGAATGGGTGGTGGACACGGGGGCGCCGACCCAGGTGGCCAGGTTCACCCACAGGGCGGAGGAGATCAGCGCTGCCATCATCGCCCAGATGAACACGTTGCTGCTGGCAACTGCGGTGGGGTCGATAATGCCCTTGGAAATGGTCGAAACCACATCGCCGCCCGCCAGCAGCGCGCCTGCGCTTTCGGCGATGGCAGCGATCACGATGGCGCCGCCCATGGTCAGCGCGTTGGCGCCCACCGCCGGGCCCATGTTGTTGGCGACGTCATTGGCGCCGATGTTGATCGCCATATAGGCGCCGAATGCGGCGGCGGCGATTACCACCATGCTCATGGCGGAGCCGCCGAAGAAGACGCCGGCCCCGAGGCCTGCCAGCACGATAAAGGCCAGCGCGATGCCCGGCGCCACCAGCGGGCGGGAGACATAGGCGGTGGCGAGTTCAAGCTGGGAGATCCGGTTCAGGTCCTTGTCCAGCGTGGTCCATTGCGTGCGCTGGGGTGCATCGCTCATTGTCGTATTCCTGATTCTGAGGTCTGCGGACGCGCCTAACGCCGCTCCGGGAGCGGTTCAAGCGTCTGACATGAAAATGTCACATAACTTTTACAATTGACGTAACAGAACCTGCAGCTGCGGCTCATGCACCAGTTCCGCAGCCTGCTCCGGGCGCATCCACTGGCGCTTGCGCTGATCGGACTCGGGGTAGTCGTCGGCAAGTGTTTCCACTTCGGCGGCAAAGATCAGCGTGGTCACCGGTTCATCAAGGCCATGATCGCGGCGTTTGACGTAATTGAATTCGCCGATGGGCTGCCTGGAAACTTTCGCGGATCTGACGCCGGCTTCCTCCCAGGCTTCCTGCAGGGCAGAGGCGGGACCGTCCTTGCCTTCGACCGGCCAGCCCTTGGGGATGATCCAGCGGCCGGTGCCGCGGCTGGTGATCATCAGCACCTCTTTGCCGTCCGCGCCCATGCGGTAGCACAGGGCGGCAACTTGCAGGCGGTTGGGTCGTTTCAGCATCGGCCTGAGGATTTCCTCCCAGGCGCGGGTCAGGGTGCGGGTCATTTCTGCT
The DNA here is from genome assembly GCF_982940295.1 of Leisingera sp. Classification (NCBI taxonomy): domain Bacteria; kingdom Pseudomonadati; phylum Pseudomonadota; class Alphaproteobacteria; order Rhodobacterales; family Roseobacteraceae; genus Leisingera; species Leisingera sp. The sequence continues at coordinate 43,136 of NZ_CEYXRG010000004.1, read as the reverse complement.
CAGCCTTTGGTGTTGGGTTTGCCCCGTGTTCTTGTGCGAAGTTGTGGGAAAGTATGCGTACTTGCCCGGAATTTCAAGGCTGCCGCCTGAACGGAGCCGTCCTGCGCGGTTTTCCAGCTGCGCATTGACGGTCCGCTTGCGGCATCCTGCGCAGTATGGCCGCAAACCCGTGAAGAAAGCGATTATACCGCGGCCACCGGCACAGCGCCCTCTTGCGGCGGCGCTCCCGCCCGCTGGCGCGCATCACAGATGCACGGCCAGCCGTTGGGCCGTGCAGCGCGCCTGCGGCGCGCTGCGGGCGGTCATTTCCGCCGCTTCGCGCGCAGGGTCGGATCTTCCTGCGTGGGGTCCTCGGGCCAGGGGTGCTTGGGGTACTGGGCGCGCATGTCCTTCCTCACATCCGCATAGGAGCCGGCCCAGAAGCCCGGCAGGTCGCGGGTGATCTGGATCGGGCGCTGGGCGGGTGACAAGAGCGAGACTTTCAGCGGCACGCCGCCCGCGGACGGATGCCGGGTCACCCCGAACATCTCCTGCAGGCGGACCGAGATTTCCGGGATCTCGCCGTCATAGCTGATCGGGATCTTGCGCCCCAGCGGTGTGACGAAACTGCCCGGCGCCTCGCGGTCCAGCAGCTGCGTCTGGTCCCAGCTGAGCGCCGCGCGCAGGGCGGGCAGCAGGTCGAAGCGCTTCCAGTCCTCCGCCGATTTGACCCCGCCGAGCATCGGCAGCAGCCAGTCCTCCAGCGTGTCCGTCAGGCCGGCCAGGGAGAAATCCGGCAGGTCAAATCCTTCCGCCCGCACCAGCTCCACCCGCGCCGCCAGCCGCGCCGCAGCGCCCGTGAGCCGCAGGCCCAGGTCGCGCACCCCGTCCAGCATCGCCCGTGCCACGGCGTCTGGCGGCACGTCCTTCCAGATCCGGTCGTCCAGCACCACGGCGCCGAACCGCTCCTGCTGGCGCGCCACCACCCGGCGGTCGCGCTTGGACCACTCGCAGGTATCTGCCCAGGCGATCTGACCGGCAAACAGCTCGCGGATCTCAGCCAGCGATATCTGTGCGGCCATCCGGATCCTGGCCTCGCGCGGGTTGCCGTCGGTATCCAGCGCCACGATAAACGGCGCGCCTGCCAGCGTGTCGCCGCCGTCGAGAATGGCGCCCTTGCCGCCGGACAGCACGAACCGCGGCGCGTCGCCCTTGCGGCGCTGGCCAATACGGTCGGGATAGGCGAGGGCCGCCATCATCGCCGCAGACAGCCCTGCATCCCGGCGGCCGGCCTGTTTCTCCAGCCGCCGCGCCTCGCTCTTGATCCGTTCCACGACGGGACGGTTCAGCGGATAGGGGTGATTGCGTACAAACCCTTTGGGGTCCCTCAGCGCCTTCAGCCGCAGGGACAGATCCGCAGGCGCGCCGCGCAGCGGGTCGCGCTCCCCCAAGAGTGCCGCCAAGGGCGCCGCCGCTGGACCTGCCTGCAGCAGCATATGGCCAAGCCGCGGGTGCAGGGGCAGGGCGGCCAGTGCCTTGCCACGCTCCGTGATCCGCCCCTGCGCATCCAGGGCGCCGAGCATCGCGAGCAGTGCTTGCGCCTCCGCCATCGCGCCTGCGGGCGGCTGGGTCAGGAACATCAGATCGTCAGGAGCGGCGCCCCACAGCGCCAGCTCCAGCGCCAGCGCGGTCAGGTCGGCGCTTTCGATCTCAGCGGGCGGAAAGGCCATCAGCGCGCCTTCCTCACCCTTGGTCCACAGGCGGTAGCAGATGCCTTCGGCCACACGGCCCGCGCGGCCCTGGCGCTGGGTGGCCTCGGCGCGGGTGACCTTTTCCGTCACTAGCCGCGACATGCCGGAGCCCGGATCAAACCGCGCCCGCCGCGCCTGCCCCATGTCCACCACCACGCGGATGTCCTGAATGGTCAGCGAGGTCTCGGCGATCGAGGTCGCGAGCACCACCTTGCGGCCCTGCGCCTCGGGCTGGATCGCTGCGCGCTGCTCGGCAAAGGGCAGGGCGCCGAACAGCGGGCGGATATGGCAATGGCCGGGCAGGCGCTTCTCCAGCGCGCCGACAGCGCGGCGGATTTCGCCCTCGCCGGGCAGGAACACCAGGATGCCGCCGCCGGTGGCCTTTGTATCCCGTTCCGCCTGCACCACCAGGTCCACCAAGGCGTCCACACGCCGGGCCTGCGCGGGCAGGGGGCGCTCCAGCCAGCGGGTCTCCACCGGGTAGCTGCGGCCCTCGGAGGTCACCATCGGCGCCTCCATCAGCGCCGCCACCGGGTCCGCGTCCAGCGTCGCCGACATCGCCAGCAGAATGAGGTCATCGCGCAGCGCGCCCGCCACCTCCAGGCACAGAGCGAGGCCCAGATCGGCGTTCAGCGAGCGTTCGTGGAATTCGTCAAAGATCACCGCGCCGACGCCGGGCAGGTCCGGGTCCGATTGCAGCATCCGGGTCAGGATGCCCTCGGTCACCACCTCGATCCGGGTCGCCTTCGAGACCTTGGCATCGCCGCGCACCCTATAGCCGACGGTCTGGCCTGCCTTCTCCCCCAGCGTCTCCGCCATTCTCTCCGCCGCGGCGCGGGCGGCGAGGCGGCGGGGTTCCAGCATCACGATGCGGCCCGTGACCAGCCCGGCCTCCAGCATCGCCAGCGGCACCCGCGTGGTCTTGCCCGCACCTGGCGGCGCCTGCAGCACGGCGCGGCCGCGGCCGCGGGCGCGCAGGGCGTCCAGCAATTCGGGGAGGGCGTCTTCGATCGGCAATCTGGTCATGCCGCCTTATCGCCAAAGGGGAGGGAGAGGTCTAGCGGTGTCGTGGGCAGGACGTCATGGGTGAAGCGCTGAGGGCTGCAGAGGCCCGCGGGGTGGTGCGAATGCGCCGCCCCATGGGGGCGGGCCGGCGCAGCCCGGCTTTCAGCCGGGCGGGACAGTCTGCTTTTGCATGATTGTTTCTCGAGGCAGGGGTGGGGGGCGCTGCCCGCACTGCGCAAACCGCATCAGGCGCGGCGGATTTGCCGCCTTTCTTGCGGCGTGCGCTGATGTAGGGTGCCCGGCAGACGGCAGGGGCTGGACTTTGCGGCACGGCTTGCGCCAAGGTCCGCCCGAGAGATCAGGAAGGCACGCATGGATACCGGACAACTGACGCAGAAAATCCTTGATGGCGACCGGCGGGCGCTGGCCCGGGCCATTACTCTGGTGGAGAGCGGCCGCGAGGATCACCGCGCCAGGGCGGGGGAACTGCTGTCGGAACTGGCCAAGCACAAGCGCCAATCCCTGCGCATCGGCCTGTCGGGCACGCCGGGCGTGGGAAAATCCACCTTCATCGAGAGCTTCGGCATGATGCTGACCGGCCTTGGCCTGCGGGTGGCGGTGCTGGCGGTTGATCCCAGCTCGGCGCGCTCCGGCGGCTCGATCCTGGGCGACAAGACCCGGATGGAGCGCCTCAGCCGCGAGCGTAACGCCTTCATCCGCCCGTCCCCCAGTCAGAGCCACCTTGGCGGCGTCGCCCGCCGCTCCCGCGAGGCGGTGGCATTGTGCGAGGCGGCAGGCTTTGACGTGGTATTGATTGAAACCGTTGGTGTCGGCCAGTCGGAAACCGTGGTGGCGGAGATGTCGGACCTGTTCCTGCTCTTGCTGGCGCCTGCGGGCGGCGATGAGCTGCAGGGGGTAAAGCGCGGCATCATGGAAATGGCCGACCTCATTCTGGTGAACAAGGCGGACGGGCCGCTGAAACCAGTGGCGACCCGCACCTGCGCCGATTACGCCGGCGCATTGCGGCTGCTGCGCAAGCGCCCGCAGGACCCCGAGGGCTTTCCCAAGGCGCTGATGGTCTCCGCCGTCGAGGAGCACGGGCTGGACAAGGCCTGGGAAGAAATGCAGGCGCTGACCGCCTGGCGCCAGGAGAACGGCCACTGGGACCGCCGCCGTGCCGATCAGGCCTGTTACTGGTTCGACCAGGAAGTGCGTCAGGCGCTGCTGGCGCGGCTGGAGACGCCGGAGGCCAAGGCGCAGATGGCGGAACTGGCGGGAACAGTTGCCGAGGGCGGCAAAAGCCCGGGCGAGGCGGCCCGGATCATGCTGCGGGCGCTGGGCGCCGCCTGACGCCACCTGCCGGGCCGGAAACGGGCGGCCGCAAGGGGTTGCAGCAGGCCGGAAATAGGTGCAGTAAGCCCGGCAAGAAAGCTGAGTTGAATCACTTGACGCTGTTGCCGGTTGAGCGTAAGAGCAGCGGACCAGTTTTCGGGCGCAGCCAATGGCCGCGCCCCTTGTGATTTGGCGCCGGACTGCCAGCGCCTCCAGAAACGAAGGATGAAGATATGTCGCGCCGTTGCGAACTGACCGGAAAAGGCCCGATGACTGGCAACAATGTCAGCCACGCCAACAACAAAACCAAGCGCCGCTTTCTGCCCAACCTGAACGACGTGACCCTGCAGTCCGAAGTTCTGGGCCGTGGCGTCAAGCTGCGCATCTCCGCAGCTGCCCTGCGCTCGGTCGACCACCGCGGCGGCCTGGACGCGTTCCTGGCCAAAGCCAAGGACGAAGAGCTGTCGGCAAACGCGCTGAAAGTGAAGAAAGAGATCGCCAAGGCACAAGCCGCTCAGGCTTGATTTCCCTGGCCTGATCCCTTCACCGGATCGGATTACGGACACCGCGCAAGGGCAACCCTGCGCGGTGTTTGCGTTTGCGCAATCTGCCGCAGAGCCAGGCCTTGCAGGCCGCGGGGCCAGCGGGCATACCATGCGGAGATGACACGCATTCTGCGCATATGGCTTGGCCTGTTTCTGGCCCTGACCGTCGCCCTGACGGCGCACAGCGCTGCCGCCCGCCAGGGGGAGCGTGATGCCGCAGGCCAAATGGTGATCTGCACCGGCACCGGTCCTGCCACCATCTATGTGGACAGCGACGGCCAGCCGGTAAAACCGCCGCACAATTGCCCCGACTGCGTCATGCATGTTCTGGACGCGGTGGCGCAGCCTGCGGGGCTGGTGCTGCCGGTCATCGCCTGCAGCGAAGCGGTTGCGGGGCAGGTGGCTGCACTGGCATCGGTTCAGAAGATCCTGCGCGCCAGCGCCCGGGCGCCGCCGGCCGCCGCCTGACCGGCCAACCCCTTTACCTATCTGAAATTTGAAAACCCAAGTATGAGGAGACTGAAAATGTCCCTGAAGTCTGCTGTCTTTGCTGCCGCCGCTGCCGCTGCCTTTGCCACCTCCGCCTTTGCAGGCGACGCCATGATCATGGTTCACGACCAGTACGCGCGGGTGTCCTCGCCCACTGCCAAGGCCGGTGCGGCCTTCATGGAGATCATGAATAAGGGCGAAGCCGACGACCAGCTGATCGGCGTGCGCTCGGACGTGGCCGCCAAAGTGCAGCTGCACACCCATAAGGAAGGCGATGACGGCGTCATGAAGATGATGCACGTGGAGGAAGGCTTTGCCGTGCCCGCAGGTGCAACCCACATGCTGAAGCGCGGCGGCGACCATGTGATGTTCATGGGCCTGAACCAGCCGCTGAACCATGGCGACGTTGTGAAGGTCACGCTGGTGTTCGAGAAGGCCGGCGAGATCGAGATCGACGTGCCGGTCGATCTGGAGCGCAAGGCCGAGGGCCACGGAAGCATGGATCACTCCGGCCATTCCAACTGATCCGCCAAGGCAGGGCGGGCGCGGCGTCAGGCCGCGCTGCAGCCCTCCTTCGCGCCCAAAGCCCGCCCTTGCGGCGGGCTTTTTGCCGCCTGCGGCTAGCCCAGCAACTCCGCCACCCAGGCGGGGACAGTGTCGCTGGCCGGGCCAAAGCGGCGCTCGGCGAAGCGGGAGGCGGTGGCGGACGGTTCCAGGTTCAGCTCCACCGTATGGGCCGCCGCCGCCCGTGCCTCGTCGACAAAGGCCGCCGCCGGGTAGACCTCGCCCGAGGTGCCGATGGCGGCGAACACATCCGCCTCTGCCAGATGCGCGTAAATCTCTTCCATGAAATACGGCATCTCTCCGAACCAGACCACATCCGGGCGGCCCGCAGGCGCGGCGCAGGCGGGGCAGGGCTGGCCGGTCTGCATCTCCAGCGGCGCTGCCCAGCGGTGGCCGCAGGCGGCGCAAAGCGCGCCTGAAAGCGTGCCGTGCATATGCAGCACTTGCGCGGCCCCGCCGGCCTCATGCAGCCCGTCCACGTTCTGGGTGACGATCACCACCTCGCCCTTATGCTCCGCCTGCAGCTGCGCCAGAGCCTGATGCGCCGGGTTAGGCTGCGCCTCTGCTGCCTGCGCCCGCCGCGCATTGTAGAAGCCGTGCACCAGGTCCGGATTGCGCGCGAAGCCTTCCGGCGTCGCCACATCCTCGATCCGGTGCTGCGCCCAGAGCCCGCCCTCGTCGCGGAAGGTGCCCAGCCCGCTTTCGGCGGAAATCCCGGCGCCAGTCAGGATGACAATCTTCGCCCTCTTTCCCATTGTCCCGGAACCTCCTATCACTGCGTCCATTCAAAGGAGCCGCTTGCCAATGCCTACCCGTATTCTGTTCGTCTGCCTAGGAAACATCTGCCGCTCCCCGGCCGCCGAAGGCGTGTTCCGCGCGCTGTGCCCGGAAGCAAATACTGACAGTGCAGGCACCGCCTCCTACCACGTGGGAGAGCCGCCCTATGGCCCGATGCAGGCGGCGGCGCGGGCGCGCGGGCTGGATATCTCGGACCTGCGCGCGCGGCAGTTCCGGGGCGCGGATTTCGAGGCATTCGACCTGATCATCGCGATGGACGCCAGCAATCTGGACAATATCGAAGCGCTGCGCCCGGCAGGCAACGAGACCCCGGTGCGCCTGTTCACGGACTATGCGCCGGAAACCGGCGCCGATCATGTGCCCGATCCCTATTACACCCGCGATTTCGACGGCTGTCTGGACCTGATCGAACAGGCCGCCAAGGGCCTCAAGGCGGCGCTTTAAATCACTCCGCAATCACCCGGAAGCCGCCCGCCAGGAACGGCAGCTGCTGCACCGCCGGGTCGATCATCTGGCTTTGCACCAGGCGGCGCACGGTCTCAGCCACGTCGCGCGGCACCCGGTCGGCCCAGTCGGCGGCGGTGAACAGCGAAATCGTCCGCGACATCTCCCCGAACGGCAGCGGGAAAGCGTCGATCTGGTCGTGGAAGCGGCCCGCGCGCATGTAGCCCAGCGGCGTGGTGATGGCCCAGCCGATCCGCCGCGCCACCATCGCCATCAGCGCCAGGTGCGAGCCGACCTCGAACCGGTCCTCGAATTCCAGTTTCTGACGCGCCAGCAGCCCCTCGATCTGCTGCGAGATCAGCTGCTCGCGGGCATAGCGCAGGAACGGCAGGTCCCGCAGCTGCTCCGCCGCCTGCGCCGCGTCCGACACCGCGCCGCGCGGCGCCGCCAGGATGAAGGGGTCGCGCACCAGCGGGTATTCCACCAGCCCCTCGTGCAAGCCCCCCGCGGTGGCGGCGACGGCGATATGCAGCTCGCGGGCTTCCAGCGCGCGGATGATGTCGTGGCTGGAGGCGGTGATCATCTTGAACCGGCACTGGGTCAGGCTGTCGGCCAGGATGGTGGCCAGCCGCGGCGTCAGGTCATTGTCGAAGTCATCAATCAGCCCGATCGACAGCGCCTGCAGGTGCGTCAGGTCCATCACCGTCAGCTCGCTTTGGGCCAGCCGCAGCTCGCCCAGCACCGCCTCGGTCCGCGCCAGAAAGCTGCGCCCTGCCGCGGTCAGCACCATCGGGCGGCGGCCATGGTCGATCAGCTCGCTGTCCAGCGCCTTTTCCAGGTTGCGCATCTGCTGGCTGACGGCAGGCTGGCTGAGGCCGGTCAGCTCCGCCGCCTGCGCCACTGAGCCGGTCTTGGCCAAGGCCTCAAACACTTCCAGCCCGCGCAGGGTAACACCTTTGATCAACATCTAACTGCTCCAATACCTTGCGCCGTTTGTTCCGCGTTGCCGCGGTCCGGTCAAGGGGGGCAGGAGAGGGGTCTTTCGCCCCCAGCGGAAATGCCGCAGCGCCAATGCATCAAAACAGCAAAAAGGCGCCCGCGGGGGCGCCTTCGCTCAAGTCCGGAAGCGGATCGGCTCAGCCGCAGCTGCGGGCGGCGTGATCGCCAAATGCCTTGTAGCGCTGCCACAGGCGCTCATCGCTGCGGTTGCTGGACTGGCGCACCACCTGGGCCTGGTGCGGGTCGCCGAACCACTTGGAGACGGTCTTGCGCTCCGAGCGCGTCAGGCTGCGGTTGGCCACCTTCTGGATGCAGTTGCACAACGACGGCGTCGCGGCGGTGCGGTCCGACTGGCGGCAGGCGCGCTCGATGGCGCCCGCTTCGGCCCCGGAGGGGGCCAGGGTTGCGAGAAATCCTGCGCAAAGCGCGGCTGTCAGGAAGTGTTTCATCTGGCTCGTGCCCCGTTTTTGGCAAGCGGGTCTGCTGCCCGCGGAATTGACACTACTATGCCGCAAGCCGGGATCCGTTTCAATCGTGGTAAACGGGATGTTTCAGGGGAGGGCTGGGGGGCTGGAGCGCCGCACGCCGCGGCCCTCCAGCTGCTTGGTGCTCAAGCCTGGTTCGGCCCGCGCATGGCACGCACGGCCTGGCGCACGGCTTTCCAGTCTGCGGCCTCGGCGTCCTTGCCGGCCTCTTCGCATTGGCGCATTTTCTGCGCGGCTTCGGCCTCGGCCTTGTCGCCATGCGCGCTGTAGAGCGCGCGGGCATACTCAGCGGCTTTGATTGCATCCATGCGGGTCGTCCTCCTTTGCTGTGTCACCCACCAGAGGGTCGCGCGTCTCGCGGTACGCATGGAGTATAGCGCATTTCGGCGCGGCGTGCAGGGAACGGGGCGAATTTGAGGGGTTCGGGAGCGGGTGGACACGGTTTGGCGGGCGCAAGCGGCGGTTCCGGTGCTGTAGCAGAGCTAAGGGCCGCGCCTGACCTTGGGGAGGCGCGATGCGCCTACTAGTGGCGAGTGGGAAAGCTGCCCGAAAATCATCCGGGAACTATTTAAGGGGCGGAGCCCCATTCCGGTGCGGTGGAGCGTCTGCAGAGCTAAGGGCCGCGCCTGACCTTGGGGAGGCGCAACGCGCCTTCCCGTGGGGAAGGTCAGGCGCGGCCCGGCCTTGCGGCCGGGCAGGAGGCTCAAATCCGCCTATTGGAGTGTCTTGACGAATGCCCAAATGGCCTTGGCAACGGATTGAACGCTTTCGGTTTGTGCCGTGACGGTGACCGCTGTTGCCCTCGCGGTCCATTTCGCACCGGCCTTCGCTAATTCCTTGGAACCTTCGCGGATCATGCCGTCCGCGACGGACCCGCAGTAGGACGCCATGCGCAGGGAAATCTCCCAAAGTGTCCTGGCGATCTTTTCCAGCAGCGAAGGGGAGGGCGACGGTTTCGATATCTCCTCCTCCAGTTCCTCAACCTGCCTCCAGATCAGCGCGAGGTCGGTCTGCAAGGCGCGCGCCGCAGCATCCTCCAGCGGCGGCCCGCCATTGTCGCCGATCAGGGCGGCTGTGGGAGTGCGTTCAACTGCTGCTAGCTGTTCCTTGAGGCGGGCGACTTCCTGCTCCAGCTCAAAAAGGCTGCAGATGCGCTCGATTTCCTTGGCGACGGCTTCGGGGCCTGTGTCCCAAACCTTGTCGTCGATCAACGCAACCCGGCGCTGGAGGTCCCAGTCAAGCGGTTTGCCGTCTAAGAAACCTTGGTACCAATCAATCCAGAAACGCCACTTAGGTAAGCTAGCCTTAACGCGCCGGAAGCTCTCCCAAGCACGCAAAGGCTTCTTGCTGACTTCGTGCTCTGGCCATAATGGTGCTCTAAGCCTTTCTGCTGTCGAAAGAGAAGTCTCCTTACATACGATCGAGATTACCTGCCTTCGAACTGACTTAGCCGCATCAACTGGAGTACCGAGTAACGCAACAGCCTCCGAAGCGGAGCAAATTGCGCGCATTGTAGAGGTCGAGAAAGGTTCATGGCTCGAAAAGGTTGCCTCCGCGGCAAACCTGGCTGCGTACGTCGCAGAGTTCATGCTATTGAGAACAGCGTGTTGGAGGCTTGCTATATCCGACGTAATTGCCGCCGACCGAGCGTACGTAAGGCATATTTCCTCACATGCTGCTCCAACTGCTTCTGCGGCTCTAGTATGCCTAGGTGGGAGAATTGTGCTGCTCGCAGCTGTGGCAATCGACATTATTGCGGCACGGCACAAAGTCAGCAGGTACTCTGGGGGATTTGGGTCTGCCGTGGGGTTGCTTTCATTTTGCATTGCCGCGGGTAAGCATCTCAAAAGCATGCGGCCAGCTAGCGTGTTACATGTCTGTGCGTCCTGTTCCCGCAGCCAGGAGTTCAGTTGACCCTCTGTTGTCATGACGCTGAAGTTTTTCAATTTCAATTGTCCATTAGCTAAATACCTTCACGCGACGCTACACGCCCGCTTGACCAAACCCCGATTCCAAATCATATGCCTGAGCATGACTGACCTCGCTCACATCCGCAATTTCTCCATCGTCGCCCATATCGACCATGGCAAATCCACCCTCGCTGACCGGCTCATCCAGGAGACCGGAACGGTGAAGGACCGCGATATGAAGGAACAGCTGCTCGACGCCATGGACATCGAGCGCGAGCGCGGGATCACCATCAAGGCCAACACCGTCCGCATCGACTACAAGGCGGACGACGGCGAGACCTATGTCCTGAACCTGATCGACACCCCCGGCCACGTCGACTTTGCCTATGAGGTCTCCCGCTCCATGCGCGCGGTTGAGGGCTCGCTGCTGGTGGTCGACTCGACTCAAGGGGTGGAGGCGCAGACGCTGGCCAATGTCTACCAGGCGATTGACGCGGATCATGAGATCGTCCCCGTCCTGAACAAGATCGACCTTCCCGCATCGGACTGCGACCGGGTGGCGGAGCAGATCGAGGATGTGATCGGCATCGACGCCACCGGCGCGATCCAGGTCTCGGCCAAGACCGGCCAGGGCATCCGCGAAACGCTGGAGGCCATCGTCCAGCACCTGCCCGCACCGCAGGGCACCCGCGACGCACCGCTCAAGGCGATGCTGGTGGACTCCTGGTACGACAGCTACCTCGGCGTGATCGTCCTGGTCCGCATCATGGACGGCGTCCTGAAAAAGGGCATGCGGGTCAAGTTCATGTCGAACAACACCCTGCACCACGTCGACCGCATCGGCGTCTTCCGCCCCGCCATGCAGGTGGTGGACGAACTGGGGCCGGGCGAGATCGGCTTCCTCACCGCCTCGATCAAGCAGGTGCGCGACACCCGCGTCGGCGACACCATCACCAACGACCGCAACGGCACCGAAAAGGCGCTGCCGGGCTTCAAACCCGCCCAGCCGGTGGTGTTCTGCGGTCTGTTCCCGGTCGACTCGGCCGAGTTCGAGGACCTGCGCGACGCCATCGACAAGCTGGCGCTGAACGACGCCTCCTTCAGCTTTGAAATGGAAACCTCCGCCGCCCTCGGCTTCGGCTTCCGCTGCGGCTTCCTGGGCCTGTTGCACCTTGAGGTGATCCGCGACCGGATCGAACGCGAATACAACATCGAGCTGATCACGACGGCTCCATCGGTGATCTACCACGTCTACATGAAGGGCAAGGACAACGAGCCCGGCGAGATGATCGAGCTGCACAACCCCGCCGACATGCCCGACCCCTCCAAGGTCGACCACATCCAGGAGCCGCGGATCAAGGCGACCATCCTGGTGCCGGACGAATACCTGGGCGACGTGCTGAAGCTCTGCCAGGACCGCCGCGGCATCCAGATGGACCTGTCCTACGCCGGCTCCCGCGCCATGGTGGTCTATGACCTGCCGCTGAACGAGGTGGTCTTCGACTTCTACGACCGCCTGAAATCAGTGACCAAGGGCTATGCCTCCTTCGACTACCAGATGACCGGCTACCGCCAGGACAACCTGGTCAAGATGTCGGTCTTGGTGAACGACGAGCCGGTCGATGCGCTCTCCACCATGGTCCACCGCGACCGCGCCGAGATGCGCGGCCGCGCGATGTGCGAGAAGCTCAAGGAGCTGATCCCGCGCCACATGTTCAAGATCCCGATCCAGGCCGCCATCGGCGGCAAGGTGATCGCCCGCGAGACCCTCTCGGCGCTCCGCAAGGACGTGACCGCCAAATGCTACGGCGGCGACGCCACGCGGAAGCGGAAGCTCTTGGACAAGCAGAAAGCGGGCAAGAAAAAGATGCGCCAGTTCGGCAAAGTCGATATCCCGCAGGAAGCGTTCATTTCCGCCCTCAAAATGGACAGCTAAGGCTGTCCATTTTGAGGGCGCGCGGGCGAAAGCGGTTGGCGCAGCCAATTGCGTGCCCGCACCCCAGCGTTCTGCGGCGGAAACGAGACCTATTCAGACAGTTGCAACACGGGGCTTCGGCCCCGTTTTCTGTTTCTGCTCGATCCAAAGTCCCGCCCGGCCGAGAGGCCGGGCCGCGCCCGATACGCTCCCACGGGCGGGCGCGGCTCTGCAAAATCAAAGAAGCGGAGGTGGGTGAAAGCGGTAGGTGCTGGTAATGAATTATCCACACGCCCGCTCGTTCTAACGTACTATAAGCGGACAGGCCGAGTGCGGACTATCATAGATAGCGAACCTTAACGCCGGCTTCGCTAAGGAGTTGTTCTGAAATGCTCATGCTTGGGCCAAATTTCTGGTCAGCCTCAGGACGTTTCCTAGTCACTAGTTCAATAATGCCGGATTGGATAATAGCACGGGAGCAGTCCGCGCAGGGGTAATGATTTGCGTACATTCTTGAGTTGCGGAGGCTTATGCCTGCTCTGGCAGCATTGAAAATTGCATTGCGTTCCGCGTGCTCAAACCAGAAGTATTTCTCGCCGTTGGTTCGGTCATGCCGGTTTTCTTCAAGCGCTGAAACGCCACGAGGTAAGCCGTTGTATCCTGTGGACAAGATCGTGTTGCCTTCTCCAACAACGACGCAGCCAACTCTTCTTCCGCGGTCTTCGCTCCATTCGGCGATTGTCTCACATAGCTCCATGAAGCGCTTGTCCCAAATGGCGAGCTTGCTATCAATGGCACTGCCAATGGTAGAACTGAATGGAGAAGTCATGCTAGTCACCGAGAAGCGTATTGAAGAAAGGGGGCTCGTTTCTCCTGCCTGGCAGATAAGAACAAAAAACTCCACCTGTGATCTTACGATTGGAGAGATATTTCCAATGGGTCTGAGGCCGCGGGACTGGGTAAAGGGAACCAGAGAGTTCACCTTGAAGCCTGGTCACATGGTTTCTGTTGTGACAGCCCAAAAGCTCACACTTCCTGACAACGTTACAGGTTTGGCAACATTGGTGACCAGCCTAACGCAAAAAGGAATTCTTTGCTTAAACGTTGGGGTTGTGGATCCAGGTTATGATGGTCCGCTGAGCGCAATGCTGGTGAATTTTTCAAGTGTTGAACGCGAAATTACTGTCGACCAGCGTCTGTTCCGTGTTCTGTTCTTTGAGCACGCGAAAGTGAAAAACTTGGAGAAGTTTACTCAGCATCCGGTCACATATTCATGTGCAATTGATGCGCGAAGCCGACACCAGTTTTCAGAGACATTTCTCAATGTTCAGGGGGTAATTAACCTTGCGCGCAAGGAGGCCTGGAAAGTCGTTGGGGTATCCATCCTGTTGAATTGGCTGCCAATTCTGGCGCTTTTCGCCGGTGTCGCAGGTGCCGTATTCGGCGGGCTTGCATATTTCAATCCTAGTTGATTTTTTGTTCGGTTTCGCTCGGCCGCAGACCGGGCAGCGCCCGTCCCGCCCCCCCCCCGTCATGCCGGAGGCGTGCTTCCAGCACGACGCGGGCGCTTCGCTTCCCGCCCCGCCGGGCCGGGCGCTGCCCTCCGCGTGCTGATCAAACACCGTAGGGTGGGCAATCCTGCCCACCATCCACCGCCGCCACCCCATGCGCCACTCTCCGCCCATCCGCGGCCTCACCGCAACTCCTGCCTGAAAACGCACCCGTTCCATGCTATCCTCAACCTCGTTCATCTGGGGAGGATAACACCATGAAACACCTGACTTTGGCCGCCGCGATCACCCTCCTGGCGTCGCCACTTCTGGCCGGGCAATGCCCCGCCGACATTGCCGCCATCGACGCCGCGCTGGCCGCAGGCACCGAACTGTCGGAAGAAGACCTGGCAACCGTCCAGGAACTGCGCGACGAGGGGCAGAGCCTGCATGACGCGGGCGATCATGATGCCTCGGTCGAGACCCTGGCCGAAGCCAAGGCGATGCTGGGGATCTGAGGCCCCGCAGCCCAAACAAAAACGCCCGGCGGCTGGCCGGGCGTCCTCACAGTCTTCGCAGAAGCCGCTCAGAAGCTGTCCTGCACGTCCTGCGCGGCGCCGCTGATCGCTTGGCCTGCCTTGGAAATATCGCGCCCCGCGCCCTTGGTGGTTTCGCAGGCCGCCAGGCCCAGCAGCATCAGCGCACATGTGAAAATCCGGATCATCGTCGAAGGCTCCTCATCTCTGCTCAAACCCTTTGGCAAATGTCTAGCAAGCCGCCCCGCCTCAGGCCAGCGGATTTGCGGGCCAGCGGATTTGCGGGGCAGGCAAGGGGCTTGAGCCAAGTCAAGGCCGGGCGTCCGGGGCCGGGCTACGCTGCGCAGGACAAAACAGGAGGCAGACATCATGGATCTTTCCACCCGCAAACAGGCGCTGGAGGCGCGCCGGGCTGAACTGACCGGGCATCTGAGCGAGGTTGAGCACACGCTGGACGCGCCGATGCCCAAGGACTGGGAGGACCGCGCCTCCGAGCGGCAGGGCGACGAGGTGCTGGAAAGCCTCGGCAATGCGGAACTGGACGAGCTGCGCCGGATTGATGCGGCGCTGGCCCGGATCAAGGCGGGCACCTACGGCATCTGCGCCTCCTGCGGCGAGATGATCTCCGACGCCCGTCTGGACCTGCTGCCCGCCGCGCCCCTGTGCAAGACCTGCGCCGCCGAAGGGGCCGGCTGAGCCGCAGCCTCCGGCGCAACAGGGGTTTACAAAAAATTCGCAACTTATAGGGTAGTGCAATCCCCGAAAATCGCGAGTATCTTGATCTGGATCAAGGCTATAGCTTTGGCCTCACGGCACGTTGCGCGAAAATTGAGCTGGAGGGTATGTACTATGGACTTTTCCACCAGAAAACAAACGCTTGAGGTGCGCCGGACGGAGCTGGCAGGGATTCTGTCACAGGCCGGGCTTGGGATGGAGGGGGCGTATGCAGCGCCTCGTATGCCACGGGCGCCGGCACCGGCCATCGGGGTGCCGGCCAAGGCCAGCCTGGACGAGCTGCGCCGCATCGACGCCGCGCTGGCGCGCCTGCGCGAGGGGTCATATGGCTTCTGCCAGATCTGCGGCGACGATATCGGCGACGACTGGCTGGACCAGCGCCCGGCCTCGCCCTTCTGCAAAAGCTGCGCTCTCTAGCCGGGGCAGGGCGCCGGCCGCCCGCAGCCGCCGGAAGCCATAAATCTATCACAGCCAGCGGCCGCCCGGCCAGCTGGCTGCTGCAGTTTGAGGCGGGTTCAGCGGCGCGGCGCCGCTGCAGCGCTGCACCAGTTGCGGCCCTCGCGCCAAAGGCCCCGTTGCCGTGCCTGCCGGGATGTGCCACAACCTGCTGTAACAGACTGAACACATGAGTTTAGCAGATGCCTGATTTCGCCGAACGCCGCCGCATGATGGTGGATACCCAGATCCGCCCGTCGGATGTCACCAAATACCCGATCATCGAAGCCATGCTGGCGGTCCCGCGCGAGCAGTTCGTGCCGGATGCGCAGCGCGAAGCCGCCTATGCCGACCAGAATGTGAGCCTCGGCGGCAGCCGCGTGCTGCTGGAGCCGCGCACCCTGGCCAAGATGCTGGATGCGCTGGATATCCAGAACGATGAGCTGGTGCTCGATGTGGCCTGCGGGCTGGGCTATTCCACCGCGGTTGCGGCGCGGGTGGCGCAGATGGTGATCGGCGTCGAGGAAGACGAGGACATGGCCGGCGACGCCCAGGCGATGCTGTCCGAAATCAGCGCCGACAACGCGATTGTGCACGTGGGCCCGCTGGCGGACGGCGCGGCAGAACATGGGCCTTATGACGTGATCCTGGTGCAGGGCGGGGTCGAAGAACTGCCCGCGCCGCTGCTTGCGCAGCTCAAGGACGGCGGCCGGATCGCGGCGCTGATGATGAACGGCGCGCTGGGCGAGGTGAAGATCGGCTACAAGAGCGGCGGCAGGATTTCCTGGCGGTTCGACTTCAACGCCGCTGCGCCGGTGCTGCCCGGGTTTGCTGCTGCGCGCGAATTCGCGCTCTGACCGCACAGGTCAGGCACGGCGGCCGGCGGGGCGGGGCCGCGGATAATGGGGAGAGGCCGGGCGCCGGTGACTCTGGCGCCTGATCAGGGACAACTCACCGCGGCTGGCGGCGCGGCAATATAAAAGGCAACCGATGCATAAGAAATTCCCGGCGAGTGTGTTTAAGGCTTTTGTGTTTGCCGGCGGCGTTGCCGCCACGGCGCTGATGCCGCTCAAGGCGGCCGCGGACAACCTGTCCGACGCCATGATTGGCGCCTATAAAACCAGCGGCCTGCTGGAGCAGAACCGGGCGCTGCTGCGGGCCGCGGATGAAGACGTCGCGATTGCCGTTTCCCGGCTGCGGCCGCTGGTCCAGTGGACGGTGAACGCAATCAACTCCTATAACGAGGTGAACCTCAACCAGACGCGCAACACCCTGTCCACCCAGCTGGAACTGACGCAGCTTCTGTATGACGGCGGCTCCTCGCGCCTGGACAAGCTGGCAGCTCAGGAAATCGTGCTGGCCACCCGGCAGGCCTTGCTCAGCGTGGAGCAGACGGTGCTGTTCCGGGCTGTTCAGGCCTATGTCGGCGTTCTTCAGGGGCAGGAAAACGTCGCCCTGCGCCGCAACAACCTCCGTCTGCTGCAGGAGGAGCTTAAGGCCGCGCAGGACCGGTTTGAAGTCGGCGAAGTCACCCGCACCGACGTGGCCCTTGCCGAAAGCCGTGTTGCCGGCGCGCGTGCCAGCCTGACCGACGCCGAGGGCACCCTGCTGACCGCCAAGGCAACCTACCAGCAGGTCGTCGGCCGGGCCCCCGGCGTTATCGCCGGCCAGCCGGCCTTGCCCCGCCAGCGCGTTTCGCTTGGCGCGGCGCAGACTGTGGCGCTGCGGAACCAGCCGGATCTGCTGTCGCAGCAGCACGTCGTCAAGTCGCGGGAGTATCAGGTCGCTGCCGCAACCGCGAGCCTTGGCCCGACTGTGAACTTGCAGGCAAGCGCCGGCGTGAGCGAAGACGTGCAGGACGGGGCCGGGGCGGCCAATTCCTCCAGCATCGGCATCACGCTGAGCCAGCAACTCTATGCCGGCGGCCGCAATGCCGCGGTCCGGCGCCGGGCCATTGCCAACGCCGACGCAGAGCGCGGAGCGCTGATCGACACCCAGCGCGCCGTCCAGCAGGCGGTGAGCGAAGCTTTCTTTAATGTTGAGACCGCCCGGGCCAGCCTGGTGTCTTCGGGCGAGCGCGTGCGCGCCTCCAGGGTTGCTTTTGACGGCATCCGCGAGGAAGCCACCCTGGGCGCCCGCACCACCCTCGACGTGCTGCAGGCAGAGCAGGAATACCTCGACGCGCAGACCGAGCAGGTGAACGCCCGCGCCAACCAGGCGATTGCGGCCTATCAGCTGCTGCAGTCGCAGGGCCTGCTGACTGCCGAGCACCTTGGCCTGGCGGTGGAGATCTATGACCCGACGCTTTACTACAACCTGGTCAAGGACGCCCCCGCGCACCGCAGCAAGCGCGGCAAGGATCTGGACCGGGTGCTCAAGGCCTTGGGGCGCAACTGATAGTTTATCCTATCTGTTGTGTGGTGGCGGGAACGCGGCTACACTCTCTGGTAAGAGGCAAGAGTGGTTTATAAAATGTCCGATCCAGTTACCCATGCTGAGATTGAAGATGTGCTGTCCTCAATCCGCCGTTTGGTGAGCGAAGACAGCCGTGGCGAGCCCGCGGCTCCGGAACCGGCGGCGAAGCTGGTGCTGACGCCTGCGCTGCGGGTGAAGGAACCGGAACCCCGCAGCCCGGACAAGGCCGGCAGCCCCGCCCCGGATGAGGACGCGCCGTACTTGGCCGAAGCGTCCTCGCAGGTGGCGCCGGGCACCGCCCCGGCCGCCCCGGATGTTCAGCATGAGACGCCTGAGGCCCTGCCGGCGGAAGGGCGGTCCACGGATGATGAGCGCGCAGCGGCGGCGGCAGAGGAGCCCGCAGCGGAACCGGCTGTTGCCTTCCGCCACCGCGCCGGCGCTTACGGCACCGGCCCTGCCGACCTGGACGGCACCCGGCAGGACGAAACCGGCACAGGAGCGGACACCGAAACCGGCGAGGCGGAAGAGACCGGCAGTGCAGAGACCGCGGCCCCCTGGGCCGACCCCGCCGCCACTCTGTTTTCTGCGGCCTCCGGTACGCCGCCGAAAAAGGCGGGCACGAAGATCGCCGCGGGCGAAATCCCGGCGGAGGACCAGGCCGGCGGCACCGCGGGTGCCCGCGCAGCCTCGGTGGTCCGCAAGATCGCCGAGCTGGAGGCGCGCAGCACCGGCGCGCGGGATCAGGACCAGCAGCACTGGGAGCCTGACAGCAAGACCGAAGCGCCCTTTGCCGCCACGCTGGTAGATACCATCGAATGGCGCGACGAACCGGCACCCGCCCGCTCCGCCGCGCCGGCAGACGGCGAGGCTGCAATCAGCGATGCGGACTTCCGCCCTGAGCCCGCGGAAGATGCGGAAGACGCCGGCGAACCACGGTCCGGCAGGCCTCAGCCGGCAGGGCCGGACACTGCGCCCGTAGCAGACCCGGCGGAAACGGTGGTGGAGGCCGCCTTCACCGGCGCGGCCCTGGAGACGCTGGCAGAGACCGGCGACAGCTATCTCGACGAGGACGGCCTGCGCGACCTGGTTGCCAGCATCGTGCGCGAGGAGCTTCAAGGGCCTTTGGGCGAGCGGATCACCCGCAACGTCCGCAAGCTGGTCCGGCGGGAAATCCACCGGGCGCTGGCGGCGCATGACCTGCTCTGAAGCCTGACGGCGATCGGCCAGAAAGGCCGGTTGCAGTAATCTCCACCAAGGCACGCCCCGCGCGTGCCTTTTTCATTTGGCCTGTTCGGAAAAGCGGGATCAGAGCCGCCTTAACGGCTGAGGCTGGCAGAGGCGGGTTCCCGCCCGGCGGGCGGCTTTTGAAAAAGCCTTCTGCCCGTTGGGCCCGGCGCCCCCCAGCGCGCGGCGCCGGGCCCAAGGCCGCGGACGGTGCTGGCGGCAGCCAGCGGTGACCGGCGGGCGCGGGAGCGCCTCCGCCTGTGGTCAGAACCGGACGGGCTGCGCCAGCTGCAGCAGCTGGTCCAGGTCCATGTAGCGTTCCAGGTGATCGGCCAGCTTGTCCAGCGTCTCGTCCACGCCATCCTCGTATCCCGCCTGGCTCTCATGCCCCAGCGAAGCCAGGACGCTGGCGCGGAAGGCATCCGAGGAAAACAGCCCGTGCAGATAAGACCCCTTCACCCGGCCATCGGCAGAGGCGGCCCCTTCGGGCCGCCCATTGATGCTGAGCCAGGCGCGGGTGCAGTCGGCGCCCGTGGTGCGGCCCATGTGAATTTCGTAACCGCTCACCGGCAGGTTGCCGTCGCGTGTGACCGCTTCGGTCAGCGTGACGCGCTTTTCCCCCGCCATCACCGTGTGCACGTCCAACAGGCCCAGGCCGTCCACCTTACCGGGACACCCGTCGACGCCCTCGGGATCGTCAATGGTCTTGCCCAGCATCTGATAGCCTCCGCACAGGCCCAGCACATGTCCGCCGCGGCGGTAGTGGGCGAGGATGTCGATGTCCCAGCCCTGCGCCCGCAGATAAGCCAGATCGCCAATGGTCGACTTGCTGCCGGGCAGGATCACCAGATCCGCATCGCCGGGCAGGGCGCGGCCGGGCGGCACGATCTCCACCGTCACCTCCGGCTCCGCCGCCAGCGGGTCCAGGTCGTCGAAATTGGCCATCCGCTCCAGCTGCGGCACCACCACCTTGCAGGCGCCGCCCTGGCGCGAGGCGATGTCCATCATGTCCTCGGCCGGCAGCTTCCAGGCGTCCCAGAACCACGGCACCACGCCAAGCGAGGGCCAGCCGGTACGCGCAGCAATGTCATCGCGTCCGCCGTCAAACAGGCTGAGGTCGCCGCGGAAGCGGTTCACCATGAACCCCACGACCCGCTCCAGATCCTGCGGCTCCAGCACCGCATGGGTGCCGACGATCTGCGCGATCACCCCGCCGCGGTGGATGTCGCCTGCAATCACCACCGGCACCTCCGCCGCGCAGGCAAAGCCCATGTTGGCAATGTCGTTCTTGCGCAGGTTGGTCTCGGCGGGCGATCCCGCCCCCTCGATCAGCACCAGATCCGCGTCCGCCGCCAGCCGCCGGTAGCTCTCCAGCGCTGCCTCCAGCAGGCCGGACTTGTCGCGCATGAAGGAGCCGGCGCCTTGGGTGCCGCGGCGCTTGCCCTGCACGATCACCTGGGCGCCGGTGTCGGTCTCCGGCTTCAAAAGCACCGGGTTCATGTCGGTATGCGGCGCCCGCATCGCCGCGCGCGCCTGCAAGGCCTGGGCACGGCCGATCTCGCCGCCCTCAGGGGTGACGGCGGCGTTGTTGGACATGTTCTGCGGCTTGAACGGCGCAACCTTCAGCCCGCGCCGCACGTAGGCGCGCGCCAGCCCTGCCACCAGAAGTGACTTGCCGACATTGCTGCCGGTGCCCTGGATCATGATCGAACGCGCCCGTGTCATCTTGCTGCCAGCTCCCTGCCTGCGCCCCGCATTTCTGGGGCCTGCATAGCAGGTTAGACGCCGCCGTCCATAACGGCTGCGCCGGAACCGTCGGCACGCTGTCCGGGGGCGACCGGTTGACGCTGGGGAAACCCGCGCGGGCAAAAGAAAAACGCGCCCCGAAGGGGCGCGCTTTTCAGCAATGCAGGCAGCAGCCTTTAGGCGGCTTCAGCCTGTGCGGCATTGCGGCGCTCGCTCTCTTCACGCGACAGCGCAACCGAGGTCCGTACCCCGCGGCCGACAAATTCCATCAGGCCTTCGACCACACGTTCGTTGGGGTCGATACCGGCGCAGGACAGCACTTCGCGGCCATCGCGCGAGCGCGCCCAGCGGGCGATTTGCTCCGGGCCATTGCCGTATTTCTTGTCGTCGGCGATGGCGTCATCCAGTGCGGCCAGGACCACGGCAGCAAACAGTTTGCGGGCGCGGTTGCCTTGCTCGTTGTTATAAGCGGTGCCGTCTACGAAATCTCGCATCTCGTATCCCTTGTTGTTCTTGCTATTGCAATTTTCGGCGTAGCGCTGCTTATGGCGGAATTGTGACGATTCGGATAGGGCGCAGATGCATAGCTTTCATGCAAATTGCGCATACCTTTTCTCACTCATTCCATACCAGATCCTTGTCTTGCCAGCGCCAAGCCCGCCAGATATAGGGGCTGGTAAGAATTCATCAACCATCTGAAAGGCATTTCTCATGCCCAAGATCAACGGCAATGAAATCCGCCCCGGCAACGTTCTGGAACACAACGGCGGCTTGTGGGCGGCGGTGAAGGTCGATCACGTCAAACCCGGCAAGGGCGGCGCCTTTGCCCAGGTCGAGCTGCGCAACCTGCGCAACGGCTCCAAGCTGAACGAGCGCTTCCGCTCGGCGGACAAGGTAGAGCGCGTCCGCCTGGAGCAGAAGGACCAGCAGTTCCTGTATGAGAGCGACGGCATGCTGGTGTTCATGGATGCCGAAACCTATGAGCAGATCGAGCTGCCCGCGGACCTCTTGGGCGACCGCCGCCCGTTCCTGCAGGACGGCATGACTATCGTGGTGGAATTCTACGAGTCCGAGGCGCTGAACGCGACCGTGCCGCAGAAAGTCACCTGCAAGATCGTCGAGACCGAGCCGGTCGTCAAAGGCCAGACCGCGGCGAACTCCTTCAAACCGGCGATCCTCGACAACGGCGTCAAGGTCATGGTGCCGCCCTTCGTCGGCCAGGACGAGATGATCGTGGTCAACACCGAGACCATGGAATATTCCGAGCGCGCCTGATCCAGGCCGCGCCCCGGAAAGCAGAAAGCCGCCCTCCCTCGGGGGCGGCTTTTTCCGTTCCTGCGGGGCCACCTAAGACTTTTATGAAAAGTCTTAGGCAAAAGTTTTCAGAAAACTTTTGCGCGGGCAAGCTGCCGGATCACCTGGCAGGCAGCGCCAGGTCAAAACCGCATTCATCCATCATCTTGCCATAGGCCGCGGTAAAGCCGCTCAGCGAGGCTTCATAAAACATGTCGTTGCCCGCCCAGATCTCCACCCAGCGTCCCTGTTTCATCGCCTGCAGCATCGGCAGGTGATCCTGAAACCGCAGCACGCTTTCGGCTTCCGCCAGGCCTTCCTCATTGATCCAGGAATTGATCCCGGCAGTGACCGAGAGCGTCCGGTCGAAGTCAAAAATGAAATCCACCGTGCCGCCCTGCTGCATCAGCGTGGGGTAGTGCCGGGGCGCGTATTCCTGCACCTGCGCCATCGGGTAGAACGCGGGCGGACCCGCATCACCGGAGAACACCTCCAGCGCAAGGATCGGGTCGCCATCGCCGCCGGTCCAGGCGCGGCAGGTCAGGTAACTGTCCTGCTCCGTCACATGCGGCTCCACAGCCGCGTGCCAGTCCTTGTAGCTCCAATACTCCGCCAGCGCCGGGGAGGCCGCCAGCGCGGTCAGGCACATGCCAAACACCAGTCGCATCAAATACCCTTTCAGCAATTCTGCCCGCGACCCTAGCGCAATCAGGTGAACAGAGGCTTGTCAGAAACCCAGGGCCGCCAGCCGGTCCTCCACCATTCCGCGGTAGCCGGCGCCGAACAGCCGCAGATGCACCAGCGCGGGCCACAGCTGATAGATGACCCGGCGCGCCTCATGCCCCGGCTCCAGCGCGCCATAGGCGTCGTGGAACGCGGCCGGCGGCGCACCGAATAGATGCAGCATCGCCAGATCCACCTCGCCATGGCCCCAGTAACAGGCCGGATCGATCAGATAGGCGGCGGCACGGCTGAACAGAACATTGCCGGTCCACAGATCGCCATGCAGCAGGGCGGCAGGCGGCGCGGCGGGCAGCAGCTCCGGCAGCCGCTTGCAAAGCGCCTCAATCCGCAGCCGCAGATCACAGGGCAGGGCGTCCGGGGCCGCCAGCAGGCGGCGGCCGGCCCAGAACTCCGGCCAGTCCGGCAGCGGCGCGTTCGGAATTTTCACCGCGCCGAAGGCATAGTCTTCCGCCCAGCCGTATTGCTGGCCTGTGGCCGAATGCAGCAGCCGCAGCGCCTGACCCAGCGCCTGCCAGCCCTCCGCGCTGGCGGAGGTTTCCTCCAGAGCTTCCATCAGCAGCACATCACCGGCAACGCCCAGCACTTCGGGGGCAGGCGCGCCAGCCTCGCGGATCGCGCGCAGCATGGTGGCTTCTGAGGACACCAGCGGCCCGGTCTTAGCCACCACTTGGCGGCCGTCGCTCAGGCCCAGCAGCTGCACCTCCGACAGGTCGCCGCCGTGCAGCGGGCGGGCGCGTGACACCTCCGCGCCCAGCAGGGAAAGACCTGTTTTCTCCAGCCGGTTCACGGCTGCCAGGTAACGCGGGCGTCTCCTGCCTGCATCTCCCCCTTAGCGCGGTCGAACCGCAGATAGGCGATGCCCCTGCCGCCCGATTGGGTGAACAGCGTGCCCACGGGCTTGCCGTCCGCGGTGATGTCGGTGCCAACGGGGGCGCTGCCCTCGACCTGCACGGTGCGGAAGCCCTTGCGCAGCTCGGTCTTGTGCTTCATCCGCGCGGTCACTTCCTGGCCCACATAACAGCCCTTGCGGAAGTCCACCCCGTG
Organism: Leisingera sp.; assembly: GCF_982940295.1. NCBI lineage: Bacteria > Pseudomonadati > Pseudomonadota > Alphaproteobacteria > Rhodobacterales > Roseobacteraceae > Leisingera > Leisingera sp. Next base: position 19,258 of record NZ_CEYXRG010000004.1, on the reverse strand, counting down.
CAAGCCCTCGAAACCCGCTTCCAGGATATAGCTCTCCGGCCCCAGCTCAGCGCCGGTTTCGGGAATGCAATGGGCCACCCGGATCGCGTCCCAGTCACTGCCGTCATCGCCGCCTTCGAGCCCATACAGCCGCCAGCCCATCGCCGGATGGCGCGGATCAGCCAGCGCACCCTCCGGAGCCTCCCCGGTGCCGCGCTTCACCTGCAGATCCGTCATCTCCACCTGCACATCGGCACGCAGCCGGTACATGTTCAGCCGTTTCAGCAGGCCCTCGGCCAGCGCGGCGTCCACGTCCAGCAGCACCGCATCGCCCTCGGCGGCGAGGAAGAAATCCGCAGTGTACTTGCCCTGCGGCGTCAAGAGCGCGGCATAGACCAGACCATCGCTCAGCTTGTCCACGTTATTGGTGACCAGCCCTTGCAGGAAGCTCTTGGCGTCACTGCCACTCACGCGCAGGATGCGGCGGTCGCTCATGTCTTTTCTCCTGTGTGCCTCTGGGGCGTTTTACTGCCTGGCCCAGTGATATAGGAAGCAGGGCGGAAGAAAACAGCAAAACCGCATAGGAAATACCCATGCCCGCGCCGGTCAGCATCGTGATCCCCGCCCTGAACGCAGCCGAAGAGCTGCCCGCCTGCCTGGAGCATCTGATGGAGGGGCTGGGCGCCGGGCTGATCCGCGAACTGGTGATCACCGACGGCGGCTCCATCGATGAGACCCGCGCCATCGCCCAGGCCGCCGGGGCGGAATGGGTCAGCGGCGCGCCCTCGCGCGGCGGCCAGCTGCGCCGCGGCTGCGCGGCGGCCAAGGGCGAGTGGCTGCTGGTGCTGCACGCCGATACCCATCTGGAACCGGGCTGGTCCGCGGCAGTGGCGCAGCACTTGCAGGACGGGCAGGGCAGGCCCGCCTATTTCCGGCTGCGGTTCCGGGCGCGCGGGGTGCTGCCCGCCTGGGTCGCCGGCTGGGCTAACTTGCGGTCCCGCCTGTTCGCGCTGCCCTACGGCGACCAGGGCTTGCTGATCCGCCGCGCGGACTATGACGCCGCGGGCGGCTACCCCGATCAGCCGCTGATGGAGGACGTGGCGCTGGTGCGCCGTCTCAAGGGGCTGGCGGCCTTGCCCTCAGCGGCGCTGACCAGTGCGGCGCGCTACCAGCGGGCCGGCTGGCTGCGGCGCGGGGCTAGGAACATGTGGACGCTGATGCGGTATTTCTTCGGTGTGGCCCCGGAGAGGCTGGCAAAGTCTTACAGCAAATAACTGTTACGCCCGGCCGAGAGGCCGGGCAGCGCCCGACCCTCCCCACGGGAGGGCGCTTAGGCGCCCACCCAGGCTCGGGCGCTGCCCTCAGCGGTCAACAGGGGAAACTGGAATTCAGCCGAACACCTTGCGCGCAAAGCGGCGGAACCAGCGTTCCTTGCCGTTGTCCGCCGCGCCATCGGGAACCTGCTCCGCCTGGGCTGCAATGCTGGAGGTGTCCACCACCGTCTTGCCGTCCTGGAACTGCAGCCGGTAAAGGTCGGCATAGATGCCGCCGCGCGCCAGCAGCTCGTCATGGCTGCCCTGATCAACCACTTGGCCGCGGTCCATCACCACGATCTTGTCGGCGTTGCGGATGGTCGACAGCCTATGCGCAATCACCAGCGTGGTGCGCCCGCCCGACAGCTTGTCCAGCGCCTGCTGCACCACCTTCTCCGACTGCGCATCAAGGGCCGAGGTCGCCTCGTCCAGCAGCAGCACCGGCGTGTTGCGCAGCAGCGCCCGCGCAATCACCACCCGCTGCCGCTGGCCGCCCGACAGGGCAGATCCGCGCGGGCCGACCCGTGTCTCCAGCCCATGCTCCAGTTTGGGCAGGAAATCCGCCACATGCGAGGCATCCAGCGCCGCCTGCAGCTCTTCGTCGCTGACATCAGTCCGCCCCAGCACGATATTCTCGCGCAGCGTCTCGTCAAACAGCATGGCGTCCTGCGTCACCACCGAAAACAGGCTGCGCAGATCGGCGGTGTTCAGGTCCTGAACCTCGACCCCGCCGACGGTGACCGACCCCGCCTGCGGATCCACCATCCGGGTCAGCAGGTTGAAGATCGTAGACTTGCCCGCACCCGACGCCCCCACCAGCGCGGTGGTCTTGCCCGCCTCCGCCTCCAGCGCCAGACCATTCAGGATCCGCGCATCGCCATAGCTGAGGTCGACACCCTCCAGCTTGATCGCCGGCAGGCCCTCCGGCGCCGGTTTGGGATGCTCCGGCTCGCTCAGCAGGATCGGCGCATCCAGCAGCTCCTTGATCCGCTCCAGCGCCGCCGCCGCCCCCTGCCACACGCCAGAGATATTGGCCAGCCGCCGCATCGGTTCAAACGACAGGCCGATCGAGGTGAAAAAGCTCATGAACTGGCCGACGGTCTTTTCGCCCGCAATGATCTCGGAGCCGCCATAAAGCAGCACCGCCATAAAGCCGACACCGGCCATGATGTCGGTCATCCCGGAAATCGAGGAGGTGCCAAAGGCCGCCTTCACCTCGGAGCGGACAAACTCATCCGTGCGCTCGGAGAAGCGGTTGACCTGATAATCCTCCAGCCGGTTCAGCTTGACCGGCACGATGCCATGGAAAATCTCGTCCAGCCGGGTCGCCAGATCGGCGCCCAGATCCCGCGCCCGCGACGCCTTCTTGCGCACATAACGCTGGATCGAGGCGATCGGCAGCAGCAGCACCGGCACGCCGATGAGCAGGATCAGGGTCCAGCGCCAGTCGATGCTGAAGGCCACGCCCAGCACCGCCACCAGCGCCACCAGATCGCGGCCCGCGCCGGTGATCACCGCCTGCCAGACCGCGTTGATCGCACCCACATCGCTTTGCACCCGCTGCAGCAGCAGCCCCGGCGGGTGCTGCTGGTGAAACGCCGGATCCTGGCGGATGAGCCGCGCCAGCATGTCCTTGCGCAGATGCGCGGCAGAGGTCTGCGAGACCTTGCTCAGCAGCACCTTCTGGGTGACGCTGGACACGCCGCGCAGGGTGAAGATCGCCAGAAACGCCAGGCTGACCCAGACCAGCGCATCGGTGTTGCCCGCGACAAACACCAGGTCGAACATCGGCTGCATCATATAGCCGAGCGCCCCCATGGTGGCGCCTTCCAGCAGCATGAAAATCACGGCAACGCCCAGCAGCCCGATGTAATGGCGCAGGTATCCGCGCCACAGCCAGCCGAACAGCTCCTTCGAGGACTTGTGCGGTTTCTGGCTCATTTCAGCGCTTTCCGGCAGGAAATTCGTGTCATTGCGGGCCTTTCCCTGTCGTTCCAGCGCCATTTAAGCAGGTGGGCAGCAGGGCGCAAGCAATTCGCCGTGACGCTGCGGCCTGCGGAATTGACCCGGCGGGCCGGGCGGCTACTGTGGCGGCACGGATCAACCGCGGCGGGCAAGGACGCCTTCCGCGCTGCAAGGAATGTCATCCATGAGCGGATCAGTGAACGTGCGGGCAGGGCGCTCCTACCTGGCCATCCCGGGGCCTTCGGTCATCCCGGACCAGGTGCTGCAGGCGATGCACCGGCCTTCTCCCAACATCTACGCGGGCGAGCTGGTGGAGATGACCGCCACCCTGATCCCCGACCTGCGCCGCGTGGCGCGCACGCAGCATCAGGTTGCGATCTACATCTCCAACGGCCACGGCGCCTGGGAGGCAGCGCTGCAAAACACCCTGCAGCCGGGCGACAAGGTGCTGGTGCCCTCCTCGGGCCGCTTCGCCATCGGCTGGTCGGAAATGGCTGAGGGGCTGGGGATCGAGGCCGAGATACTGGATTTCGGCAACCACGCGCCCTGGGATCATGCCCGGATCGCCGAAGCCCTGGCCGCCGACACCGGCCACCGCATCAAGGCGGTGCTGGGCGTGCATGTGGACACCTCCAGCTCGATCCGCAACGACGTCGCGGCCCTGCGCCGGGCGCTGGATGCGGCCGGCCACCCGGCGCTCCTGATGGCCGATTGCATCGCCTCGCTCGGCTGCGACCGGTTCGAGATGGACGAGTGGGGCGTCGATGTCATGGTCACCGCCTGCCAGAAGGGGCTGATGGTGCCTGCGGGCATGGGTTTTGTCTTCTTCAACGGCCGCGCCGCCGAAGCACGCCGCGCGCTGCCGCGGATCAGCCGCTACTGGGACTGGGAGCCGCGCGCCAACCCGGAAGAGTTCTACCAGTATTTCGGCGGCACCGCGCCCACCCATCATCTCTACGGGCTGCGCGCTGCCCTCGACTTGATCCACGCCGAAGGCATGGAGGCCGTCTGGGCTCGCCACGCCCATCTGGCCCGCGCCATCTGGGCTGCGTGCGAGGCCTGGGGCAGGGACGGCCCGCTGAAGATGAATGTGCCCGACCGCGCCCTGCGCTCCCACGCGGTCACCGCGCTGCACATCGGTTCGCCGCTGGGCACAGAGCTGCGGACCTGGCTGGAGCAGAACCTGGGCCTCACCCTGGGCATCGGCCTGGGCATGGCGCCGCCCCGCAGCCCGGAATGGCACGGCTTCTTCCGGCTTGGCCACATGGGCCACGTGAACGGCCATATGGTGATGGGTCTGCTGGGCGGAATCGAAACCGGCCTCAGGGCGCTGGACATTCCGCACGGGGCGGGTGCGCTGGAAGCGGCCGCATCCGCGCTCGGCGGCGCTTAGCGGCTGGTCAGGTCCGGGCAGAAGGCGGCGTCACGCCTTCTGCGAATTCAGCCGGATGTCCAGCCGGGTGATGAAATGGTTGATCAGCACCGCCAGCACCAGCACGGGAACCATCCCGTACATCACCCAGATCACAAAGAAGATCCACATCAGGTTGATCCCGGCAAAAGTGATCGCGGCAGTGAAGAAATCCGGCATGCCATCCGGCAGTTCAGGGTCACGCATGACAATTCTCCAGGTACTACTTTCAGATGGTAGTCCTGGAGTGGTGAATGTCCGGTAAAACCGCCGCGATCCGGCGGCGGCCGGCAGGTTTCAGCCAGCTCCCCGCGCGGCCTCCAGCGCCCGCGGCAGCGCGGCGGCAAACGCGGCCAGCTCAGCCTCCGGCCCGCAGCTGACGCGGATGCAGCGGTTTTGCGGCGCGGCAAAGGGCATCCGCACGAAAATCCCCTGATCCACCAGCGAGTCCAGCACCGCCTTGGCAAACGCCCCGTCCCGGCCGCAGTCGATGGTGACGAAATTGGTGGCCGAGGGCAGGGTGCTCAGCCCGTTCTCCGCCGCGATCTCCGCAATCCGCGCCCGCGCGCCGCCGATCTGCGCCAGCACCTGCGCCAGCCACTCCTGATCCTGCAACGCCGCCAGCGCCCCCGCCTGCGCCGCCCGGTTCATGCCGAAATGATTGCGCACCTTGTTGAAGGCAAGGATCAGCTCCGGATGCCCCAGCGCATAGCCCACCCGCGCCCCGGCCATGCCGTAGGCCTTGGAGAAGGTCCGCATCCGGATCACCCGCGCATCATCGGCGCTGATGGGGGCCGCGGTGCCCTCAGGCGCGCACTCCACATAAGCCTCGTCCAGCAGCAGCAGGCAGCCATCCGGCAGGCCGTCCAGCGCCGCGGCAATCTCCGCGCCCTTGTGCCAGCTGCCCATCGGGTTGTCGGGGTTGGCAAGATACACGATCTTCGCGCCAACCTCCGCCGCCCTGGCAAACAGCGCGGCGTAATCCTCGCGGTCGTCCTTGTAGGGCACGGTGTGCAGCACCCCGCCAAAGCCCGCGACGTGATAGTTGAACGTCGGATAGGCTCCCAGCGAGGTCACCACCGCATCGCCCGGGCCGATCAGCAGCCGCACCAGGTAGCCGAGCAGGCCGTCAATGCCTTCGCCCACCATGATATTCGCCGGTGCAACACCATGATGCGCGGCCAGCGCCTGGCGCAGATCATGGTTCTCTGCATCGCCGTACTTCCAGATCTCCGCCGCCGCCTTGCCCATTGCCTCAATCGCCTTGGGCGAGGGGCCAAAGATGTTCTCATTCGCCCCCAGCCGCGCGGCAAAAACCTGGCCGCGGGCGCGCTCCTGGGTTTCGGGGCCGACAAAGGGCACGGTGGCGGGCAGGGAAAGCGCAAGCGGGGTGTAGCGGGGACCAGTCATGGCGGCAGATAACCCCAAGCCGCAAAGCGGGGCAAGGGCTGCGGCCCCGGCAGGACGGCTGCCCCCACGTAGCACTGGAAACGCCGCCGGTTCCGGGGCAGGCTGACGCAAAAGATCCAGCGGGGAGAAGACCATGGACAGAGTGACCATCGGCTACAAGGACCATATCGCCTATGTGACGCTTGCCCGTCCGGACAAGCACAACGCCCTGGACGAGGAGATGGTGAACGCAATCATCGCCGCCGGCCAGGAAGTGGCGGAGTCGGACGCCCGCGCGGTGGTGCTCTCCGGGTCCGGCAAAAGCTTCTGTGCGGGTCTCGACATGGCAGCGCTTGCCAGCTTCGTGCAGCGCGACCTCAGCACCCTGGTGATGGAGCGCACCCACCACGACGCCAATGCCTTTCAGGAAGTCGCGATGGTCTGGCGCCGGGTGCCGGTTCCGGTGATCGCCGCCCTGCACGGCGCCTGTTTCGGCGGCGGGCTGCAGATCGCGCTGGGCGCTGACATCCGCATCGCCCACCCCGAAGCGCAGCTGGCGGTGATGGAGATGAAATGGGGCCTGATCCCCGACATGGGCGGCATGGCGCTGCTGCCGCGGCTGGTGCGCACCGACGTGATGCGGCGCCTGACCTACACGGCGGAGAAGATCGGCGCGCAGCAGGCGCTGGACTGGGGGCTGGTGACAGAACTGGCCGGCAACCCGCTCTCGCGCGCCAATGAGCTGGCCGCAACCATCGCCGCCAAAAGCCCCTCCGCCATCCGCGCCGCCAAGCGGCTGATCGCCCAGGCCGAAAGCGGCGCCAGCCAGGCAGAGGTGCTGCTGGCCGAAAGCGCCGAACAGCTGGAGCTGATCGGCAAGCCCGATCATATGGAGGCGGTCGCCGCCCAGCTTCAGAAACGCCCGCCGGACTTCCGCTGAGGGCACGGCCGCACGGCGCTGCACCTGTCCCGCTGCCCGGCGTGAGGCTATGCTGCCGGGAGCTGAGGCAGCGTCCGGCAGGGGGGCTTTCCCCCAAAAAACAACTCCGGAAACTGCAACGGCGGGTTTTTGCCAAATTTTACGTAAATCCGCCGACGCAAGCGGGAAACCGCCGTCTGCCGGCAGAAAAATGCCGCGCAAAACCAGCACAAACACCCGTTAACCTTTTGGCAACTTCTGGGCGCAAAACCTGGCTTCAGGAGGGCGCAACAGGGGCAGATCCAGCACCTGGCAGACGGACAGCGGGGGACCCGGCAGGGCCCCGGACGGCTGCGTGCACCCTCAGGAACTGCAGTGGAACCGGCCAGGCGGGAGGATTGCCCTGGCCCGGGCTTCAGAAAGGAGTGAGGCTGATGCAACTGGTGCGTAAGAAGTGGTTTATTCTGTTTGAAAGCGGCGCCTTGCTGTCCCGGACCGGGGACAGGATCACATATTTTTATGATGAGGCCCTGAGCTTCGGGAACCGGGAGGAGGCGCAGCGCTACCTGGCTGCCAATGAAAACCAGGTCAGCTGCACCGGCCTGCGCCCCTCGCTGACTGAAGCGGCGTGAGCGGATGGCTCGCCGCCAGCCGGGCCGCGGATCGTCATCGCGCGGCGGAGGCGCGGATGCCTAGCTCTGCCCGCTGGCTGCTCGCTTTCAGCGGCGTTCTGATCTCTGCCGCGGCACTGGTGTTCTGGGCCTGGCTCGGCGGCGCTGGGCAGACGCTGGAGGCGCAGCCCGGCTGGTTCACCCTGGCGGCACTGCGCTATTTCTGGCTGCCCTTCCTCAGCGGCGCAGGCCTTGTGCTGGCGGTGTGCTGCGCCGGGCGCTCCGGGGTCTGATCTGCCGCCTGGCCCCGGGGCGCGCCAGGCGGCCTGCGGGGCCGCCTGCCAGCCAGCACAAAAAAAGGGCCGCAGCCTCAGCAGGCGCGGCCCTTGCCGTTTCCGGACGCAGCCGGATTACAGCGATGCGTCGTAGATCTTGGAGATATTAGCGCCCAGGGCGGCGTCATATTCCGCATCGGACATCGCCACGTTCAGCCCCTCGGTCAGGGCGCGGCTGAAGGAGGCGATCATCTTGGGGTTCTGCGCCAGGCGCGCGCAGGCGTCGTCGGTGGTGTAGCCGCCTGACAGCGCCACAACGCGGACAACATTGGCGTGGTCCGCCAGATCGTCGTACAGGCCCGGCTTGGTCGGGATGGTCAGCTTCAGCGCCACTTTGGCATCGGACGGCAGGGCGTCCAGCTGTGCCTTGATCTCTGCCTTCAGCAGCTCTTCCGCCTCGGCCTTGGTGGCGGAGTTGATGTCGACTTCCGGCTCGATGATCGGCACCAGGCCGGCCGCAACGATCTGCCGGCCCACTTCGAACTGCTGCGCGACAACCGCCTTGATGCCCTCGGCATTGGCGTCCTTGACGACCGAGCGCATCTTGGTGCCGAAGATGCCTTTATCGTTGGCGCGCGCCAGCAGCGCGTCCAGCTCCGGCATCGGCTTCATCATCTGCACGCCGTTTTCCTCGTCCGCCAGGCCCTTGTCGACCTTCAGGAACGGGACCACACCGCAGTTGTCCCACAGGAACTCGGCGGTCGGCTTGCCTTCGATCTCGCCGTCCATGGTTTTTTCAAACAGGATCGCGCCCAGGATGCGGTCCTTGGTAAAGCTCGGCGAGGTGATGATGCGGGTGCGCATCTTGTGGATCTCGGCGAACATCTCGTCGTCGTTCGAATAGGCGTCTTCGTTCACGCCATAAAGCTTCAGCGCCTTCGGGGTGGAGCCGCCCGACTGGTCCAGCGCGGCAATGAAGCCCTTGCCGCCTGCGATGCGGTCGAGTTGTTCCTGCTGTACGGAAGCGTCTTTAGCCATAATGCGTCACTCTTCTTTTGAAAGGTCTGTCTTGGGGCTGTCTATAGCGCGAATTGCGCCGGAAACAACGGGGTGTTGCGCTAACGGAAGAAGGATTTCCGCGCATCCCGCGCCATGTTGTAGCGCATTTCCAGATCCGAGATCCGCGCCATCGCCGCCTTGCGTGCCTCCGGGTCCGTCAGCGCGGCATACTCCCGGCGCGCGGCGGCCAGCTGGTCCTTCAGGCTGAACTCCTCCGGCACCACGCCGGCCTCGGCCATGATCCGCATCCCCGCCGCCATGCCCGCATCCGCGTACGCCTCGCTGCTGCGGTCGGGCAGCGGCTTGCCTTCGCCTTCGAGGCCCTGCAGCTGCCCCTCGGCCTGCGCCTTGGCCAGCTGGCGTTCGATCAGGTTGCGGAATGCGCGCATCATGCGGGGTCTCCTGCGGTGCGCAGAGACTTTACCACCGGCGCGTCACCCCAGCCAGTCCTTGCGGGTGACCGCGTCGTTCAGCGCCATCAGGTCCTCGCGCAGCTCGTCCAGGCCGATCGGCCCGCCCAGGCAGACCCGGACCGCTTCCTCAGGCAGGCCGGAGACGGTGAAGGCATCGCTCGGCATGATGCCGATCTGGCGGCCCGCCATACGGCCCATCACCTCGGCCCGGCTGGTGCCGCGCGGCAGGCTGAGCCACAGGTTGAAGGCCAGCGGATCGCTCTCGACGAAACAGTCCTGCAGCACCTCCGCTGCCAGCGCCTGCCGCTCGGCCGCCGCCTTGCGGATGAAACGCTGAAGCGCCGCCGCAGTGCCGTCCTCGATCCAGCGGCCCAGCAGCGCCAGGTTCAAGGGCGACACCATCACATGCATCGACCTGAGCGCCTGGCTGAACTGCCCCAGCAGCGCGCGTCTCGGCACCGTGGTATAGGCCAGACGCAGCCCGGCGCCAAAGCACTTGGAAAGCCCGGCAATATGCCAGCCCAGATCGGGGATCAGGCTGCTGATGGACTGCGGCGCGCCGTTGTCGACAAAGCAATAGGCGTCATCCTCGATCAGCGGCAGGTCGTGTTTCTGCAGCACCGCGGCAATCTCCTGCCGCCGTTTGGCCGGGATGGTTTTTGTGGTCGGGTTCTGCAGCGTCGGATTGAGATACAGCGCTGCAGGCCAGTGGCCGGTGATGGCTTTCTCCAGCGCATCCGGCAGGATGCCGTCCTTGTCCCCCGCCAGCCCGACCAGACGGATCCCCTGCCGGGCGGCGATGGAGCGCAGGCCGGGATAGGTCACATCCTCGCACATGACGGTCGAGCCGGGCTCGCACAGAACCGTCAGGATGGCATAGAGGCTGGCGTGCGCGCCCGGCGTGATGACCAGCCGCTCCGGCGTGCAGGCCAGCCCGTTGGCCTGCATCCACTCTGCCGCGATGGCACGGTCCTGCGGGCTGCCGGTCACCGACTGATAGCGCAAGAGCGGCAGCAGGTTGGCGGAGACATGCTCCAGCCCTTGCCGCATCCGCGCCAGCAGGGCAGGGTCGTCCGGCTCCGGCGGCATGTTCATCATCGGGTCTTCTTCCAGCGCCCGCCGCGGATCGGGCCGCTCAGGCAGCGCTTCCTGCGCCTTCACAAAGGTGCCGCGGCCGACAAAGCTCTCGATGTAACCGCGCCGCACGGCTTCGGCGTATCCCCGCGATACGGTGGAGAAATCCAGCCCCAGATCCTGCGCAACCCGCCGCTGCGGCGGCAGACGGTCGCCGGGGGACAGCACGCCCGCATCGATATCGGCCCGGATCGCCTCGGCGATTTCCAGGTAACGGGGCTTGCCGCTGTCCAGGCGGGCAGGGGTCCATTGTTTCATCGCCGTGTCTCCGCTGGGCGCATTGTGCCTTGATTGATTGGTTCAATGCATGACTGCGTCAATAAATGCAACATCAATGATGGCATATTGTTTGCATTCAATGCCGGAATCACTGTATCACGCGGCAAACCCAAGGAGACGCCGCGATGACCGGGATTGATCTAGTGGAACAGGAGCAGCGGGAGCTGAAACCCGCCTTGCTGAAGGGGCTGCGGCTGCGCTGCCCGAACTGCGGCGGCGGCAAGCTGCTGCACAGCTATCTGAAGGTGAACGACAGCTGCACCGAGTGCGGCCAGGAGCTGCACCACCAGCGCGCCGATGACGGCCCGGCCTACCTGACCATCCTGGTGGTGGGCCACATCCTCGGCTTTGCGCTGCACATCGTCTACATGCAGATGCGCCCGGACCCCTGGACGCTGGCGATCATCATGTCGGTGATCACCGTGGGCGCCTCGCTGATCATGCTGCCGCGGATGAAGGGGCTGGTGGTGGCCTATCAATGGGCCAAGCGGATGCACGGCTTCTAAGCCGCCACAATCCAATTAGGTAAAATGCAAAAGGCGGGCTCTGGGCCCGCCTTTTTCCTGTTTCTCCCTGCGCCGCCTTGGCGGCGCCGGGCCCAACGGGAGCCGCTCACGCGCCGTGAGCCAGGCGACGGGCGGGAGAACCCCGCCAGCCGCGCATGCCCTCAGACCAGCCGCGACGCTTCTTTGGCTGCGCGCACGAAACCGTCGAACAGCGGGTGCGGGGCAAAGGGTTTGGACTTCAGCTCCGGGTGGAACTGCACGCCGATGAACCACGGGTGATCGGACCATTCGACGATCTCCGGCAGGCGCCCGTCCGGCGACATGCCCGAGAATTTGAGGCCGCATTTCTCAAGCTGCTCGCGGTACTTGGTGTCGACCTCGTAGCGGTGGCGGTGGCGCTCTTCGATATGGGTGCTGCCATAGACCCCGGCGACCTTGGAGCCTTCCAGCAGGGTCGCGTCATAGGCGCCCAGGCGCATGGTGCCGCCCTTGTCGTCGCCGACCTTGCGCTCGACCATCGTGTTGCCCTGCACCCATTCCTTGAGGTGATAGACAACCGGCTCGAAGCGCTTTTTGCCGGCTTCGTGGTCGAACTCCTCGGAGCCCGCCTCGGCAATGCCTGCAACGTTGCGCGCGGCCTCGATCACCGCCATCTGCATCCCGAGGCAAATGCCCAGGTAGGGGACCTTGTTTTCACGCGCGTACTGGGCCGCCTTGATCTTGCCCTCGGTGCCGCGCTCGCCAAAGCCGCCGGGCACCAGGATCGCGTGGTAGCCCTGGAGATAGGGGGCGGCGTCTTCCTTGTCGAACAGCTCGGCATCGACCCATTCGATCCGCACCTTCACCCGGTTCGACATGCCGCCGTGGGTCAGCGCCTCGGCGATGGATTTATAGGCGTCTTCCAGCTGGGTGTATTTGCCGACGATGGCCACCCGCACTTCGCCCTCGGGGTTGTAGATGCGGTCAGCCACATCTTCCCAGCGCTCCAGGTTCGGCTTGGGGGCGGGGGCAATGCCAAAGGCATCCAGCACCGCCTGGTCCATGCCTTCGCGGTGATAGGCCAGCGGCGCCTCGTAGATGGATTTGAGGTCCTGCGCGGCAATCACCGAGTCGGGGCGCACGTTGCAGAACAGGGCCAGCTTCTCGCGCTCTTTCTTCGGGATCGGGCCCTCGGAACGGCAGACCAGGATGTCCGGCGCCAGGCCGATGGAGCGCAGCTCCTTGACCGAGTGCTGGGTCGGTTTGGTCTTCAACTCGCCGGAGGCCTTGATGTAGGGCAGCAGGGTCAGGTGCATGAAAATGCATTCGCCGCGCGGCTTGTCCTGGGCGAACTGGCGGATCGCCTCGAAGAAGGGCAGGCCCTCGATGTCGCCGACGGTGCCGCCGATCTCGCACAGCATGAAGTCGACCTCATCCTCGCCGATGGAGATGAAGTCCTTGATTTCGTTGGTGACGTGCGGAATCACCTGGATCGTCTTGCCGAGGTAGTCGCCGCGGCGCTCCTTTTCCAGCACGTTGGTGTAGATCCGGCCGGAGGAGATCGAGTCGGTCTTGCGCGCCGGAACCCCGGTGAAGCGCTCGTAGTGGCCGAGGTCCAGATCGGTCTCGGCGCCGTCGTCGGTGACGAACACCTCGCCGTGCTCGAACGGGCTCATCGTGCCCGGATCGACGTTCAGATAGGGGTCCAGCTTGCGCAGGCGGACGGAGTATCCGCGGGCCTGCAGAAGCGCCCCCAGTGCTGCCGAAGCCAGGCCTTTGCCCAGGGATGAAACAACACCGCCAGTGATAAAGATGAAACGCGCCATGAGTGTTCGGCTGCCCCCGTGAGAAGTCAGAATCTAGCTGCCCGGCGGCCCTCGGAATGGGTACGAAAACCGCAGCATCACGGGACTTCATATATAAAGGATTCGCGCAATAAGCGCAAGGGAACCGCAAGATGCTGTTGCGGTTCCTAAAACCCTCTCAAGGTGTAGTAGGTTAGTCGGCGCTGGGAACCAGCGGAGCGTTGTCGCCTTCGCTCGGCGGCAGCAGATCGCTGCCCAGCGGTGCCGGCACCGCCGGTGCGTCGCCGTCTTCGGCCTGCGGAACCGCCAGCCGGTCGGTGACCGAGGAGCCTGCGGATTTCTGCGCTGCCATGATGGTCAGGGTGATCGAGGTGCAGATGAAGGCGATTGCCAGGATCCAGGTCACCTTGCTGAGCGCGGTTGCCGCCGCGCGGCCCGAGATGGCGCCGCCGCCGCCGCCGCCCATGCCCAGACCGCCGCCTTCGGAGCGCTGCAGCAGCACCACGGCAATAAGGCCGAGAGCCAGAAGAAGATGGATGATGAGAACAACGTTTTCCATGGGTCCCTGCGGCGGTTGGCTGAGTATCGGGCGGTAAATAGGCAAGATTGCCCGGGGGGGCAAGGGCGGAGTTTGCCTGACGCCGGGCAGCACCCATGACGTGCAGTCAGAGGTGCCGCAGCGGTGCTTTGTGACTGGACGCAGGGGCTTGGGGCAGGGCAGAGTTTTCTCATGCCACATGATCACCACGACCACCCGCACGCCCTTTTGCCGCCGGACCCTGCCTTGCGGGTCAAGGCGCTGGAGACGATTCTTGTACAGAAGGGGCTGATCGACCCCGCCGCGCTGGAGGAGATCATCGACACCTACCAGAACAAGATCGGCCCGCAGAACGGCGCCCGGGTGGTGGCCCGCGCCTGGAGCGATCCTGAGTTCAAGGCAGCACTGCTGGCCGATGCCGATCCGGTGCTGGCGGAGCTGGGCTATTACGGCCGCCAGGGCGAGCATATGGTGGTGGTGGAGAACACAGCCCAACAGCACAATATGGTCGTGTGCACCTTGTGCAGCTGCTACCCGTGGCCTTTGCTGGGCATTCCGCCCGGCTGGTATAAATCCGACGCCTACCGCGCCCGCGCGGTGCGCGAGCCGCGCAGGGTGCTGGCGGAGTTCGGCGTCACACTGCCCGAGGGCTGCGCGGTGCGGGTCTGGGATTCGACCGCCGAGGTACGCTATCTGGTGCTTCCGGTTCGGCCCGGAGGCACGGAAGGGCTGAGCGAAGAGGAGCTGGCGGCGCTGGTCACCCGCGACAGCATGATCGGCACCGGTCTGGCGCGGCAGCCGGGGGAGGCGGGGGCATGACCCGGGTGCATGACATGGGCGGGCGATTCGGCGACGGGCCGGTGGTGCCGGAAGCGGAGGACGCGCCGGTCTTTGCCGAGGACTGGCATGCGCGCGCCTTGGCGGTGACGCTGGCCTGCGGTGCGCTGGGGCAATGGAACATCGACACCTCGCGCCACGCGCGCGAGCGGCTGTCACCCAAGGATTACGCCCGGTTTTCCTATTACGAGAAATGGATCTCGGCACTGGCGGATCTGCTGGTGGAGAAGGGCGTGCTGACGCGCGAAGACCTTGAGGGCAAGGGCGCAGCCGGGCTGCATGAGCTGGCGGAGCGGGCCCTGAAGGCGGAGAATGTTGCGGGCGCGCTGGCCAAGGGCGGTCCGGCGGACCGCGACGGCGGGCCGGCGCCGCGGTTCTCGCCCGGGCAGGCGGTGCGGGCGCGGATGCCGGCGGATAACGCGCTGGTGGATGGCGGCCACACAAGGCTGCCGCAGTACGCGGCCGGCGCGCGCGGCTATATCCTGCGGCTGCATGGCACCCATGTGTTCCCGGACAGCAGCGCCCATGGTCTGGGCGAGGCGCCGGAGCCGCTTTATGCGGTGCGCTTTTTTGCGCGTGAGCTGTGGGCGCATCCGGAGCACCCGGAGGACGAGGTGGTGCTGGACCTGTGGCAGAGCTATCTGGAGCCGTTATGAGTGATTGCCCCGAGGTCGCAGCGCCGGAGCCGGTTTTTGCCGAGCCGTGGCACGCGCAGGTCTTTGCGCTGACCGTGCATCTGAATGAATCCGGGCGGTTTACCTGGGGTGAGTGGGTGGAGCGGTTCTCCGCGGCACTTAAACGCCACGGGCTGAGCCGCGAGCTGGATGGCGGCGAGGATTACTTTCGCGCCTGGCTGGAGACGCTGGAAGCTTTTCTGGCGGAGCAGGGCGCGGCCTCGCCTGCGGAGGCGGAAGCGATGCGCAGCCGCTGGGAAGAGGCGTATCTGACGACGCCGCATGGCGCGCCGGTGCATCTGCGCGGCTGAGCGCGCAGTTTTGGCCGCCGGGGCCGTTGGGGCCGGGGCGGTTTTTGCTGTTTCTGGTGTTTCATTCCGCTGTCGCGCTGTGTCCCAGTTAAGGGGGCGGCGCCGCCGGGTGGAGTTGGACAGACCCCGCCGGGGGCCTGCTCGGACAGGATTTCCTGGACGACCCCCTTTTTATCAGGGCCGGTCTCCGGGTGTCGCGCAGGCAGCCGCACAGATGCCTGCGCCTCGTATCATGGCCCCGCGCGCGGGAACCATGGCGGGGGATCGCGATCGTTTGGCAGGATGGCATAGGGACGTGGGTATCAGGTGAAGGGGGCGTGCGGCGGGGGCGCAACACCCTGCCCGGAATCACACCCTGCCCGGAATCAAGGCGCGCAGCACCGCCGGGCTGCGCCTGCCTGCCCCCCGGCAGGCGCATTCGCGTCAGCCCAGGCAGGCGCAGCCCTCGGTGATTGGGGCGAAAACCTTGGCCGGGCCGCCAACTGCGGCGAATTTCCGGTTCCACTGCCTGCGCAGCATCGCTATATGAGCGTGGGTTTGAACCAGACTGTAAAGGACCGGATATGGCCAATGTCGTCGTAGTCGGCGCCCAGTGGGGCGACGAAGGGAAAGGCAAGATCGTGGACTGGCTGAGCGAGCGCGCTGACGTGATCGCCCGCTTCCAGGGCGGCCATAACGCCGGCCACACGCTGGTCATTGACGGCAAGGTCTACAAGCTGCACGCGCTGCCCTCGGGCGTGGTGCGCGGCGGCAAGCTCAGCGTCATCGGCAACGGCGTGGTGCTGGATCCCTGGCACTTGCTGAAGGAAATCGAGACGGTCCGCGAGCAGGGTGTCGAGATCACCCCCGAGACGCTGATGATCGCCGAGAACACCCCGCTGATCCTGCCGCTGCATGGCGAGCTGGACCGGGCGCGCGAAGAGGCGGCCTCCAAGGGCACCAAGATCGGCACCACCGGCCGCGGCATCGGCCCGGCTTATGAAGACAAGGTGGGCCGCCGCGCGATCCGCGTTGCCGACCTGGCCGATGAGGCGACCCTGATTGCCCGCGTCGACCGCGCGCTGCAGCACCATGACCCGCTGCGCAACGGCCTGGGCGTTGATCCGATCGACCGCGACGCGCTGATCGAACAGCTGAAGGAAATCGCGCCCAAGATCCTGCCTTATGCGGCACCGGTCTGGAAGGTGCTGAACGAAAAGCGGAAATCGGGCAAGCGGATCCTGTTCGAAGGCGCGCAGGGCGCGCTCTTGGACATCGATTTCGGCACGTACCCGTTTGTGACCTCCTCGAACGTGATTGCAGGCCAGGCGGCCACCGGCGTCGGCATCGGCCCGGGCTCGATTGATTACGTGCTGGGCATCGTCAAGGCCTATACCACCCGCGTTGGTGAAGGCCCGTTCCCGACCGAGCTTCTGAAGGAAGACGGCACTCCGGATGCGGACGGCGAGCGCCTGGGCACCCGCGGCCATGAGTTCGGCACCACCACCGGCCGCCAGCGCCGCTGCGGCTGGTTTGATGCGGCGCTGGTGCGCCAGACCTGCGCCACGTCGGGCATCAAGGGCATCTGCCTGACCAAGCTGGACGTTCTGGACGGGTTCGAGACCCTGAAAATCTGCACCGGATATGATTTGGATGGCGAGACGCTGGACTATCTGCCGACCGCCGCCGACCAGCAGGCCCGCTGCACCCCCATCTATGAGGAAATGCCGGGCTGGAGCGAGTCGACTGAGGGCGCGCGCAGCTGGAACGACCTGCCCGCCAACGCCATCAAATACGTGAAGCGGGTGGAAGAGCTGATCGACTGCCCGGTGGCGCTGCTGTCCACCAGCCCGGAGCGGGACGACACCATCCTGGTGACCGACCCGTTCGCTGACTGATGGCTGAGAAGCAAGGCCTGAGCTACAAGGCCCGGCGGCGCTGGGCCCTGGTGATCCTGCTGGTCGGGATGCCGCTCTACATCGTGGCCGCGGTCACGGTGATGAACTGGCTGGACCGCCCGCCGCTGTGGCTGGAACTGATCGTCTATGTCGCCCTGGGCATCGTCTGGGTGCTGCCGTTCAAGTTCGTGTTCCGCGGCGTCGGCCAGGCGGATCCGGACGCTAAGGACCAGTAAGGGGAGGGGCTCTGCCCCTCTTGGCCTGACGGCCAATTCACCCCGGGATATTTCCGGCCAGAAGAATTGGGATCCGGTCTGAAAAAGAAAAGGCGGCCTCGCGGGGCCGCCTTTTTTGGTTGTCTGACCGGCTGTTCAGCCCGCGGCGCGTTTGCCGGGCTTGAAGCCGATGTCGCCGGAGGCGGTGAACTGGCCGTTGCCGGAGCGTTCGATCTTGCCGTCGCGCAGCAGCTGGCCGAAGGAGCGCAGCCCGTCCTCGCGGTTGAAGTCGCTGCTGCCGGCGCTGCGCACCTTGTTCATCAGCTGCGGGCGCGAGAAGTGGTCGCGGCCTTCGACAAAGCTCATGTAGGCGGCGGCGGCTTCCAGCAGCTCATGCAGCTCAGCAGCGCCGCGTTCAGCGGCATAGGCCGCAAAGCCGCTGCCGGCGGTCTCGGATTCTTCTCCCAGAACTGCGGCCGAAACCCGGCGCGGGCGCACCGGCTGCTGCGGGTCCGCGCCCTGGTCGATGCGCTGGGCGGCCACCAGTTTCAGCGGCGCCGGGCGGGCAGCCGGGCTGGCCGGGCGCTCGGAGCTGGCCTGGCGGGCCTCCGGGCGGCGCGGGCGCACCACGCTGGCCAGGTCCTCGCGGTAGGCCTGGGCGTCGTCGTTGCCGCCGGTGCCCCCGGCGGAGCCGTCCTTGGCGGCGGCGGCGGCGGCGCGCAGGTGGCCGTAGGCTTCGCGCGAGGAGGCCGATTCGGGGTCCTCGAGCTTTTCGTCGGCGGCGGCCATCAGGCGGCTGACATCGCTATCCGCCAGGCTGGAGGCAGCGGGCTGCTCCGCGGCAGCACCTGCTGCGGGGCTTGCGGCGGCAGTGTCCTGATCAGCGGCGGTGTCTTCAGGCAGTTCCGAAGCGGCGAGGATTTCCGCTTCCACCTCGGCCAGTTCGCGCATCAGGTCGGCTTCGTCCTCTTCCGACAGGGCCGCCGGCGCGGCGTCCGCTTCGGGGCGGCTGCCGGTGTCCTGGAGGCGGCCTGAGGCGATGGCCTTGTCGAAGTCGGAGCGTTTGACCTTGGTGATGCGCACCCGCGCCGCCGGAGCGGGCGCCTGCTCAGCGTCCTCATCCGCCAGAAGGTTTCCGGCATCGCCGGCTGCGGGCTGGTCTGCGGCGGCAGCGTCCTTTAGGTCTGCGAACAGGCTGCCGTCAGAGGCGTCTGCGCTGTCTTCGGTCTCTGCCTCCGCGGCGGTTTCAGGCTCCTGAGCTGCTGCGCGGCCCAGGTCCAGGCGGTCCAGCGTGCGGGAGATTTCGTCGTCGCCGTCGTCGTCGAAGTCCGGCGCGCCGGTTGCGTCGTCCTCCATCAGCGCGGAGGTGATTTCCTCAGCCGCGCTTTCCAGCACGTCGTCGGCGTGCTCGTCCTCGCTGAAGTCCTCTTCGGGCGCCTGCGCCACCACGGCGCGGATGCGCTGCAGCTTGGCGGCGATGCTGTCGGCGGCGGGGGCGGTGTCCTCTGCTGCGTGCGGTGCAGCGTCTTCCGCTTCGGCGGCTGCCGGAGCGTCCGCGTCTTCCTGTGCCTCGGCTTCGTTGACCTCCAGCAGCTCGACAGCGGGACTGTCCTTGCGCTCTTCGGTTTGCGCGCCGGTCCCGGTGGCGGGGGTTGCTTCATCCAGCGCTGCGGCGATGATTTCTTCGGCTTCGGCTTCGGCTTCGGCTTCGGCTTCGGATTCGGCCGAATACCGAATAGGATTCGGCTCAATACCGAATCGGATTCGGT